>NZ_JAJCGT010000010.1:0-90229 GCF_020553185.1 Blautia sp. MSK18_10
CTTTTTGTTAGACCCTTAAGACTAACTAAGGGTATAGATTATCTAAATACCATTGCGGAGTGAACAGTAACGAACATATCCATAAAATTTTACAAAACTACGAAAATCAGTTGACAATGGAGTAAGTTTATACTAACCTGAAGTTAGCGAAGTATAACAATATTGTAAAACAGCAGTGTTATTATATTAAAGAATTAAAGAAATTTGCTCCACAGGAAGTGGATATGAGGGAGGAATGAAAAAATGTTTCTGCAGATACAGGGAATTCAGAAGTCTTTTGGTGCAGGGGACAGCCGGGTGGATGTGCTTAAAGGGCTGGATCTTGACATTGAGAGAGGAGAGTTTTGTGTGCTTCTGGGGCCGTCTGGTTCCGGTAAGTCTACGCTTCTGAATATTATCGGTGGGATTGACAGTGCAGACGAGGGAAATCTGGTCATAGACGGGGAGCGTCTGGCAGATATGTCGGAGAAGAATCTGTCTTTGTACAGGCGTAAGCATCTGGGATATATTTTTCAGATGTATAATCTGATCCCCAATCTTACAGTGCGGGAGAATATAGAGGTGGGAGCCTATCTCAGTGATAAGCCTCTGGATGTAGATGAACTGCTCCATACGCTGGGAATCTATGAGCACCAGAGAAAGCTTCCCAATCAGCTTTCCGGCGGTCAGCAGCAAAGGACTGCCATTGGCAGAGCCATTGTAAAGAATCCGGATATTCTTCTTTGCGATGAGCCTACAGGAGCCCTGGATTATAATACCTCCAAGGAAATCCTGAAGCTGATCGAGACGGTAAACCAGAAATACGGCAACACCATCGTCATGGTAACGCATAACGATGCCATCAAAGATATGGCTGACCGGGTGGTGAAGCTTCGCGATGGGATGATCCGCAAAAATTACCTCAATGAGCATAAGATCCCGGCAGCAGAGCTTGACTGGTAAGGAGGCATATGATGAAAAATCCTTTACGCAAACGTCTGCCCAGAGAACTGAAGGGAGAACTGGGCAAGTATCTGGTTGTATTTATCTTGATGGTTGCATCCATTGGATTTGTGTCAGGCTTTCTGGTTGCAGATAACAGTATGCTTATTGCTTACAATGAAGGTTTTGAGAAGTACAACATAGAAGACGGAAACTTTCGCACAGCAGAGCAAGTCCACAAAACCCAGAGAGAAGAAATAGAGGCGCTGGGTGTGAAGCTGTATGATAATTATTATGTGGAGGAACCTCTGGATAATGGAAGCACCATGCGTTTTTTTAAAAACAGGCAGCAGGTGGACAAGATCTGCCTGATGAAGGGAGAGCTGCCTGCCGGGACAGGAGAGATTGCCATTGACAGAATGTATGCAGACAACAACAATCTATCTGTGGGAGATACGCTCCGGAGCGGAAAAAGAACCTGGAAGATTACCGGCCTGGTGGCACTTTCCGACTACAGCTGCCTGTTTCAGAATAACAACGATTCTATGTTTGATGCTGTGAAATTTGGGGTTTCTGTTGTGACTGAGGAGGAGTTTGATTCTTTGGATCAGGAAAAACTGCAGTACAATTATTCCTGGATCTATGACGAAAAACCGAAGACAGAAAAGGAAGAGAAAGAAGTTTCCGAGGATCTGATGGAGTATATGGGAAAGATTGTCACACTGGAGGCTTTTGTACCCCGGTATCTGAATCAGGCCATTACTTTTACAGGGGATGATATGGGTGGAGACAAGGCCATGATGATCATGCTTCTTTATATTATTATGGTGATCATGGCCTTTGTATTCGGAATTACCATCAGCAATACGATACGGAAAGAAGCCGGCGTTATCGGTACCTTACGTGCGTCCGGATATACCAGACATGAACTGATTCTTCACTATATGACACTTCCGGTGCTGGTTACTTTTGTGGGTGCACTGATCGGAAATATCCTTGGATACACTGTATTAAAGGATGTATGTGCAGATATGTATTATGGAAGCTATAGTCTTCCGACTTATGTGACCGTATGGAATGGGGAGGCATTTGGGCTTACAACTCTGGTTCCGGTAGTTATTATGCTGGTGGTAAATTACGGAGTGCTCAGACATAAGCTGAAGCTGTCACCGTTAAAATTCCTGCGCAGGGATCTGTCGGGAAGAAAGCAGAAGAGGGCAATTTATCTGAGTCCGAAGATGAAAATCTTTTCCAGATTCCGGCTTCGGGTGATTTTTCAGAATATGAGTAATTATATGGTTCTGTTTATCGGGATCCTGTTTGCAAATCTGCTGCTGATGTTCGGATTGCTGCTTCCTTCGGCACTGTCCCATTACCAGGTGGAAATCCAGAACAATATGCTGGCAAAATACCAGTATATGCTTCAGGTTCCGGTCAGCGCAGTAAGTGGAAATAAATTTGACGGTCTGATCTCTCTGCTGGAGTTTTATATGGATTCCAGAACAGACAATGAAGATGCAGAGGAATTTTCTGCTTATTCCCTGAATACACTGCCAGGAAAATATAAGAGTGAAGAAGTACTGCTTTACGGGATCGAACCGGACAGCAGGTATGTAACGATAGATTTTAATAATACAAAAGATAAAAAAGATGAAGCAGGGAATAAAGAAAAAGCAGATAACAAGAATACGGCAAATGCAGAAAAAGAAAGCGCAGCAGTTTATATTTCGAGCGCATATGCGGATAAATTCCTGCTTCATGTGGGGGATACCATCACTCTGAAAGAAAAATACGAAAAAGAGAAATATTCGTTTAAAATAGCAGGAGTTTATGATTATACGGCTGCCTTGTGTGTGTTTATGCCCCGCAGTGAACTGAATGATATTTTTGATCTGGGAGAGGATTATTACAGTGGGTATTTCTCGGATACAGAGCTTACAGATATCAAGAGCCAGTATATAGGATCTGTAGTTGACCTTGATGCACTGACAAAGATCTCCAGACAGCTGGATGTATCCATGGGAAGTATGATGGGTATGGTAAACGGATTTGCCATTATGATCTATATGGTACTGATCTATCTTCTTTCCAAGATCATTATCGAAAAAAATGCCCAGTCTATTTCAATGGTAAAAATCCTGGGCTATACAAATGGTGAGATCAGCAAGCTATATATTATGTCCACGTCTTTGGTGGTGGTGTTCTGTCTGCTTTTGAGTCTGCCGCTGGAAACAGTAATCATGAAAGTTCTGTTCCGGGAGATGATGCTGTCCAGTATTTCCGGATGGATCACGCTCTGGATCGACCCGATGATCTATGTGCAGATGTTTGCAGCAGGAATCATTACATACGGAATCGTTGCTTTGCTGGAATTTCGGAGAGTGAAGAAGGTTCCTATGGATGAAGCCTTAAAAAATGTCGAGTAGGACAAAATTTGATAAAAATTTGACATTGTCTGGAATTTGTGGTACGGTTACACAGGAAACTGTTAGAGCGACACGCTCTAGACCAATCAGTTGGAATAGGAGATTATTATGAGAAAAAGAACAACTTCAAGAGCAAAGGAAACTATTAAAGAAGCAACAACAAAGGCTACAGAAGCAGTCAAAGAGACAGTTGAGAAAACAACTGTAAAGGCTTCAGAAGTAATTGAAGAAGCAAAAGACGCTGCAGCTGATATTGCGAAGGCTCCGGTTGTAGAAGAAGCAAAAGAAACTGTAAAGAAAGCAGTAAAAGAAGTGGCTAAAAATATCGACATCAAAAAATTCGCAGAAACAACTATCGAATTACCTGGTTTTGCAGTTACAATGAGCTCCATCGAGGAAGCAATCAAAAAAGACATCAAAGACAAAGGCATCGAAGGAAAAGAAATCAGCGTTTATGTAAATGTTGAGCAGAAAGCCGCTTACTACACAGTAGACGGACAGGGCTCTGACGATTACAGAATCGACCTGAATACATTATAATCTGTAAGCATTTTTTATAAACCGAAAATAGATGTCTGCAGGGATCCGGAAAGAAAATCTGCAGACATAAAAACAGCAGGATTGTTCATAGAATGAACAGACCTGCTGTTTTGCTTATTTATGATAGAACCATACTGCGGCGGATATGGATGATATCTCAGGAAGCTTTCTGCTCAAACAGATCCTCCCTTGTAATATTCTGTGCCCATTTCCCCTGGCGGTAATGATGGAATACCCATGGCCATTTCACAAACTCATCTGTACAGAGCAGGAAGTAAACCCACAATACCGGAAGCTTCAGGACAAAGGCCGCAAAAAATCCCAGAGGTACCGCATATACCCACATATCAATGGTATCGCAGATCAGTCCGAACTTCGTATCACCACCTGCGCGGAATACCCCGGCGATCAGGGCTGTGTTTACCGCAGAACCCATAATATAATAGGTATTGATAAGCAGCATGTACTTCAAATAATGCATTGCCCCGTCACTTAAGGATGCAAATCTCAGGACCAGAGGCGTAATGGCAAATACGATCACACCGCCAATGGCACCGGCTATAATGGTCATCTTCAGCATTCTGGAAGCATACACCTTCGATTTCTCCAGATCCCCTTTTCCCATTACATTTCCAAGAAGAATCGTTCCCGCACTGGCAATTGCAAAGCAGAACACAGAACCGATATTGCGGACAACCGTAACCAGAGAGTTGGCTGCAACGGCATCTGTTCCGAGATGTCCCAGGATCACAGAGTACATGGAGAAAGCAACACTCCAGGAAACGTCATTTCCAAGAGCGGGAAGTGACAGCCGGACGAAGTCACCAAACAGCACCTTACTGCGGATAAACATAAAGGTCAGGTTCAATTTAACATCTCTGCTCAGGAAAGAAACGATCACGCATGCTGCCAGTTCGATCAGTCTGGAAGCAGCAGTTGCAATGGCAACACCTGTAGCCCCCAGCTTCGGTGCGCCGAAAAGCCCGAAGATAAAAGTGGCATTCAGGATAATATTCAATATAAAAGCCAGCATATTCAATGCCATACTGATCGTTACACGTCCGATACTGCGCAAAATCGCCAGATAAATCTCTGTAATTCCCCAGCAGAGATATGTAATTCCCATAATCCTAAGATAAGAAGAACCGATAGAGATCAGTTCCTGATCAGAAGTAAAAATCTTCATCATAAGCTGAGGAGCAGTAAATGCGATCAGTGTTACGATTCCCGAGATTATGATGGAAAAGCGGAGGGCAATTCCCTCGATCGCATGAATAGCCTGCATATTATTTTTTCCGAAATACTGCGCACACAGAAGAGATGCACCTGTACCAAGTCCATAATATACCATAAACAGGATATTGGAGTAATTGGCAGCCAGAGACACCGCAGAAATCGCAGACTGTCCCACATAATTAAGCATAATTACATCTGCGGAGTTAACCGCTGCACTGAGCAGATTCTGGATAATGATCGGAATCGTCAGTTTAAGCATCTGCCGGTAAAAATTATCCTTACCGGACGATAATGTGTTTATCATATTTACCCCCGTAATAAGTATTTGCCCGATCAGGCAGTTTTATTAGTCTGCTTTCAGCATAATCCTTCCGGCAGAAAAACGCTATCGGTATTTTGACTGATTTCTACGTTATTTTGACTTTTGAGTCCTTAAACAAATCAACTTTGCTTATAATACCTTGCACAAAAGAAGTCGGACTGATATAATTCGTATGTATTTTGAGAGGAATACATACTGTGACTGATAAAAAATATAATGGGAGAAGTTTATGGCGACATTACAGCAATTAGATATGAATATTTTACTGTGGATCCAGGAACATTTAAGGGTGGATGCCCTGACTCCGTTCTGGAGAGCAGTCACCTTCCTCGGAAACGGAGGATGGTTCTGGATCGTATTATGTGTGCTTCTGATCTGTTTCGGGAAAACACGCAAAACAGGAGTGACAGCGGCACTCTCGCTGCTGTCAGGGTTTCTGATCACAAATCTGCTGATAAAAAATGCAGTAGCCCGTCCAAGACCTTTTGATACTTATACACAGATCATTCCGCTGATCACCAGACCGAAAGACTATTCATTTCCATCCGGCCATACCTGCGCTTCCTTTGCCGTTGCACTGGTCTGTCTGCGGATGCTGCCCGGGAAATGGGGAATTTTGCCTGTTGTTCTGGCCGGAATGATTGCTTTTTCCAGACTCTATCTGGGCGTACATTATCCGGGGGATGTTCTGGCAGGATTTCTGGTGGCACTGCTCACAAGTACAGTGGCATGCAGGCTGATGCGGAGAACATTTTCACCTCAGAAAAGCTGACCGGTTCAGAAAAAAACTTCCGGGGGAAAATACAAAAAAAGATATGCAAAAATCAGCAGAAAAATATTCGAATGTAAAGTGTAAAGGATAATCTTGTAATGAACAAAAATGAAATCTATATAAAGAGCGGAACCAATTACAAAGAAATGACAAAGGAACTGCTGGCACAGTGCGGCCTGGCGTCTGTAATTTCAGATAAAAAGATGCAGATTGGTATCAAGCCTAATCTTGTATCACCTTCCGAGGCTTCATGGGGAGCTACCACACATCCGGAAATTGTGGCGGGAATTATTGAGTATCTGCAGGAAAACGGATATGGAAATATTGCCATTCTGGAAGGCTCCTGGGTGGGAGATAAGACTACAGAAGCATACGAAGTGTGCGGATATCGTGAACTAACGGAAAAATATCAGGTGCCTTTTTGGGATATGCAGAAAGACAAGGGGATTGAAAGAGATTGCAGGGGGATGAAACTGAATGTCTGTGAACGTGCGGCAAATATTGATTTTCTGATCAATGTTCCGGTATTGAAAGGCCATTGTCAGACAAAGATCACATGTGCATTGAAAAATATGAAAGGATTGATCCCCAATACAGAGAAGCGTCATTTTCATGCGATGGGACTGCATGAACCGATTGCACATCTGAATGCGGGGCTCCATCAGGATTTTGTCGTGGTTGATAACATTTGCGGGGATCTGGATTTCGAGGATGGCGGAAATCCGGTAGTGATGAACCGTATCTGGGCGGGGACGGATCCGGTACTGATCGATTCTTATGTATGTCAGATCATGCATTATACAACGAAAGATGTACCGTATATTGAACTGGCAGAGAAGCTTGGGGTTGGAAGTACTGATCTGAAAAATTCCCGCATCATATACTGTGAGGAAAATGCC
This sequence comes from Blautia sp. MSK18_10, assembly GCF_020553185.1. NCBI lineage: Bacteria > Bacillati > Bacillota > Clostridia > Lachnospirales > Lachnospiraceae > Blautia > Blautia sp. MSK18_10. Next base: position 7,117 of record NZ_JAJCGT010000010.1, read on the forward strand.
CGCAAAGAACTTCCGAAATCAAGAAAAGTGGTAGAACTTCAGGATGCAGTAGAAGAAGTAGAATCCTGCAGTGCCTGCTATGGTTATCTCATCCCGGCTCTGGAAATGCTTAAAAATGACGGCCTTTTCGAGAAACTGGACACGAAAATCTGCATCGGCCAGGGATACCGCGGAAAAACAGGAAAACTGGGTGTAGGTGCATGCACCTGTAAATTTGAATATAACGTAAAGGGATGTCCTCCAACAGAGAATCAGATTTATGATTTCCTGAAGCAGTATATTCTGGGAGAAAATAAATAATATGATATCAGGGTCCTAGTACATCGTTTTCGAAATAACTATACCACTCACTTGTCTGCGAATCCGATTGCACAGGTCTAAAAGCCTCAGCGTAGCCCGCTACGCCTGCGTTTTTATACCAGCACACTCGAATCCGCATCCTACGCGATTGGTATAGTTATTTACGAAACGATGTACTAGGTTCAAAAAGTCGTTCGTGCCTGCATGATAAGACTTTTGAATCTGGAACCCTGTTTGATTTTACAATGCCATCTTTATCATCTGTATAATTTTATCCTGCTCAAATTTACTGCTGTCAAATGCCAGATGATACTGGGAAATATCTTTCCATTTCTTATCTGTAAAGTACTCATAATAAGTACGCCGTTCTTTATCCACTTTCTTAACCAGCTTCTGTGCACTTTTTTCTTCCCGTCCCGTACGCTCGATGACAGTCTGTACACGATACTCAAATGGTGCATGGATAAATACGCTCAGGCATTTATTGTCGAGGATGTGATTGGCGCATCGGCCAACGATCACACAATCTTCTTTCTCAGCAGCATCCAGAATAATCTTTCGCTGAAGATCAAAGAGCACATCATTCATGGGAACAAAGTGAAAATCGCTGTCCATCTGAAGTTCATGGTCAATGGGAAAACGCCACTGGCTGCCACGTTTCTCATCAACCTTGGCAAGCAGATCAAAAGGAATATTCTCTTTCTGAGCTGCAATATCGATCAGCTCTTTGTCATAAAAAGCAAATCCAAGCTCTTCTGCCAGAGCTTTACCGATCAGGCGGCCATTACTGCCGAGCATCCTGTTTATTGTAATCACGCGTTTACTCATAATCAAACCCTCCTTTATGACATCTCTGTTATTGAACGATATAGATTCAGGCGGATATTAGCAAATTGTACCTGTTATCTGCAATTAACAGTGATAAGTCTTTTATTTGTGAACATTATAACATTGATACTTGAAAAAATCCAGTAAAATATATAAAAAGCCAAATATATTACGAAAATATTTGGGTACAGTGCACAAAAACGATTCGCAATGAAACAAATGATACAGTTAATCCGATAATATTTTGAAAAGTGTTTTTTTGGATAGTTTTATCAATAGACACTTTTGGCTGTCATATGCTAGAATTAGAGTAATATTTACAGCAAGCAGCAAAGCGGATGATATTGTCCGCCTGACCAGGATTACTGCCGAGACATACAAGCCAAAATTCCATTGCCGCAGGCAATCTGGAATGAATTTTGGCTACGTTACTGAGAACGGAGTGAACAGTAACAAAAATTTATTTATGAAATAGAGGATATTTATAGATTTTTTCTTTAAGCTATGGTATTATATTAAATTGGCTGTCTGACGACAGATCCGAGTCAAAATATTACAAGAGATATGAAAAGTATGTAAGAAAGGGATACGATACATAATGCTGAAAATCAAAAGCTATGTAAAGGTAAACAGTCTGGCGGAAGCTTATGAACTGAACCAGAAGAAAACAGCCCGTATTCTTGGGGGAATGGTCTGGATGAAAATGGGCAACAGAGCAATATCCACAGCGATTGATCTTTCCGGTCTGGGGCTGGATGCGATTTCGGAGAATGATGACGAATTTGTCATCGGATGTATGACTCCGCTTCATGACCTGGAGACAAATGAAGCTCTGAATACCTACACACATGGAGCTATGAAAGAAAGCCTTTGCCACATTGTAGGCGTACAGTTCAGAAACTGTGCCACTGTGGGAGGAAGCATTTATGGAAGATATGGTTTCTCAGATGTTCTGACCATGTTCCTGGGAATGGATACATGGGTAGAATTATATGATGCAGGCCGTATTCCACTGACTGAATTTGTAAATATGAAGAAGGACAATGACATCCTTGTAAATATCATCGTGCGAAAAGAGCCACTTCTTACCTGTTACTTAAGTCAGAGAAACATAAAAACAGATTTCCCGGTGCTGACCTGTGCAGCTTCTGTGATCGGAAATGAGGCAAGGACTGTGATAGGTGCCAGACCTGCACGTGCCATGATCGTGGAAGATAAGAAGCAGATCCTGAAGAATTTCCGGAACATGACAAAAAAGCAGAAGGAAGAGGCGATCGAAGCCTTTGCAGAATATGCGGCAGAGAACGTTCCTACTGCAGGCAATATGCGAGGATCAAAGGAATACAGAACCCTTCTTGTAAAAGTATTGACAAGAAGAGCCTGGGAAGCAGTAGGAGGGATGAAAAATGAATATTAATTTCTGGCTTAACGGAGTGAACCGCCACGCAGAGATCTCTCCGGATACACTGCTAATCGATTTCTTAAGAGAACAGGGCTGTTTCAGCGTGAAAAGAGGCTGCGAAACTGCGAACTGTGGTCTTTGCACAGTTCTTATGGACGGTCGTCCGGTGCTTTCCTGCAGTACACTTGCAGCACGCATTGAGGGAAAGAAAATCGTTACATTGGAAGGAATGCAGAGAGAAGCGCAGGAGTTTGGAAGCTTTCTGGCGAATGAAGGTGCGGAACAGTGCGGTTTCTGCAATCCGGGATTTATCATGAATGTATTTGCGATGCTCAACGAGATCAAAGATCCCACAGAGGAGCAGATCAAAGAATATCTTGCGGGAAATCTGTGCAGATGTTCCGGTTTTGTTTCCCAGACAAGGAGTATCCTGAAGTTCCTGAAATATAAGAAAGCACAGGAGGAAGCATAAAGATGAAATATGTAAATCAACCTGTACGTAAAACAGATGCAATGTCACTGGTAACCGGAAAGCCTGTCTATACAGATGATCTGGCACCAAGGGACTGCCTGATCGTGAAGATACTGAGAAGTCCCCACGCCAACGCCTGGGTGGAAGATATTAAAACAGGTACTGCCGAGAAGGTGGCCGGAATTGCATGTATCCTTACCTATAAAAATGTGCCTCAGAAACGTTTTACCCTTGCCGGCCAGACTGCACCGGAGATGAGTCCGGATGACAGATTGATCCTTGACCGTCATGTACGTTTTGTGGGAGATGCAGTTGCCATTGTTGCGGGTGAGACAGAAGAGGCGGTAGATAAAGCATTGAAGAGAATCCGCGTAGATTACCGCGTGGAGACACCGGTTCTGGATATCCACAAGGCAAAAGATAATCCGATCCTGGTCCATCCGGAGGATGACTGGAAGCTGAAAATTCCTCTTGGCGGAGACAACAAAAGAAACTTATGTGCATCTGCAGTGGAAGAACATGGAAATGTAGATGAAGTTCTGGCAAAGTGTAAATATACTGTAGAGCGCACTTATCATACAAGAGCAAACCAGCAGACTATGATGGAGACTTTCCGCACAGCCTGCTATATGGATCATTTCGGCAGACTGATCGTTCTGTCCTCAACACAGATCCCATTCCATGTGCGAAGGATCGTTGGAAGGGCACTGGACATTCCTGCTTCCAAAGTACGTGTGATCAAGCCAAGGATCGGTGGCGGCTTTGGTGCAAAGCAGACCTCTGTCAGTGAGATCTATCCGGCGATCGTGACCTGGAAAACAGGCCGCCCGTCCAAGATGATCTTCTCCAGATATGAGTCCATGATCTGCTCTTCACCGCGCCATGAGATGGAGATCACAGTACGCGCAGGTGCAGATGAAAATGGTATCATCAAGGCAATTGATCTTTATACTTTGTCCAACACTGGGGCATACGGAGAACACAGTTCTACAACAGTAGGACTCAGCGGTCATAAATCAATCGCTCTTTACAGACATACAGAAGCCTACAGGTTTGCTTTTGATGTTGTCTATACAAATGTGCAGGCTGCAGGTGCCTATCGTGGTTATGGTGCAACCCAGGGTATTTTTGCAGTGGAATCTGCAGTAAATGAGCTGGCACATAAGATGGGAATGGATCCTGTTAAGGTAAAAGAAATGAATATGCCTGTAGAGGGCGGTCCTCTTCCGGGATATCCGGATGTTCCTTATGCACAGAGCTGTTCCATGGACCGCTGTATGGCGCGCGCCAAAGAGATGATGGACTGGGATTCCAAATATCCATGCAGGGATATGGGAAATGGAAAGGTCCGCGGAGTCGGTGTTGCCATGGCTATGCAGGGATCCTCTATTGCAGGAGTTGACGTAGGCGGCGCAGATATTAAGCTGAATGAAGATGGTTCTTATACACTGGCACTTGGATGTACGGATATGGGAACAGGCTGTGATACCGTTATGGCGCAGATTGCGGCTGACTGTCTAAATACGCCTATGGATAACATAGTAGTATTCAGTGTGGATACGGATATTTCTCCTTATGATTCCGGTTCCTATGCTTCCGCTACAACCTATACCACCGGTGTAGCGGTTATGAAGGCCTGTGAGGAGCTGAAGAAAAAAATCTGTAAGCTTGGCGCAGAGATGATGGAAGTAGATGAGGGAAAAGTTGATTTTGACGGATCCTGTGTATTCTATGATGAGACACTTGAGATAAGCGATGGGGCAGACGGAAATGCAGCAGGTCATATGACAGATGCAGAAGAGGGCTATAGTGTTGATATGGATGCCATCAGTTCTGAAAATGCCCAGAAGAAAGTTTCATTGGAAGATATTGCATTAAAGAGCACTTTCTTTAACAATATCGAGCTTCAGGTTGTGAAACAGCATTCTTCACCGATCTCGCCGCCGCCGTTTATGGTAGGTATGGCAGAAGTAGAGGTGGATACAGAGACAGGCAGTGTGGATGTTCTGGATTATGTGGCGGTTGTTGACTGCGGTACACCGATCAATCCGAATCTTGCACGTGTACAGACGGAGGGCGGTATTGCACAGGGAATTGGTATGGCTCTCTGGGAAGATGTACAATATACAGATAAAGGTAAGATCCGCAACAACTCTTTTATGCAGTATAAGATCCCAACCAGACAGGATATCGGAAATATCCGCGTGGATTTCGAGTGCAGTTACGAAAAGAGCGGTCCTTTTGGTGCCAAATCCATTGGTGAGCTTGTAATTGATACTCCATGTCCGGCACTGGCTGAGGCAATTTATAATGCAACAGGTGTGCGTCTGACAGAGCTTCCGATGACTCCTGAGAAGATTGCCATGGAGATTTTGAAAAACCGCGAATCCATCCGGTCAGGGACAAAGGTGGAAGAATGAGAGAATTATGCCTTGCCTGTGCAGGTTTTGCCCTGGAGTTTATAGTTTTTTATGCAGCAGGCATTGTTCTGGTCCGGATATTGAAAGTAAAAGGGGATTGTTCCCTGACTTTCATACTGGGATATCTGGTTTACTTTGCAGTGTTTGAACTGGTGATCGTACCGATGACACTGAAATGGGTATCCCTGACAGCTGCGGCTTATATATGGGCAGGAATCATGGCTCTGGTTATCTGCGCAGCTGTGATCTGCACAATAAAAAAACAACGGAGAATACGTGCCGGACAAACGGAAACATGTAGTGGGATTTTTGGAAGCATTTCTGAAATATGGAAAAATCACTCTGTGATGATTATCCTTGCAGGTGCCGTAGTATTGCTGCAGTGTCTGATTGTGATCTTTTACGAGGATACAACAGTAGATGCGGCGTATTATGTAGGTACAGTGAGTACTTCTGTATACACAGATACTCTTGGCAGATATAATCCCTTTAACGGAGCGATCCAGAAGGCATTTCAGGCCAGATATGTTTTTTCTGCATATCCGATGCATAATGCAGTGTGGTGCAGACTTCTGGGAATCCATCCCATTGTGCAGGCAAAGCAGGTAATGTCATGTATGAATGTAGTGACTGCCAATCTGATCATTTATCAGATCGGTAAGAGACTGTTTGACGGAAACAGGAAGAAAGCAGATCTGATGCTTTTCTTTGTCTGTGTTTTACAGCTGTTTTGCGGTACGATTTATTCCTCCGGAACTTTTTTCTTTACCAGAAGCTACGAGGGAAAAGCCATCCTTGCCAACATTGCCATCCCTGCAGTTCTTATGTGTGCCGTCTGGTATCTGCAGGAGAAAAACAGCAGGAATGTCTGGATCATATTGTTTGTCACAGCGGTCAGTGCGCTGACATTTTCCGGTTCTGCTATCATCTTTCCTATCGTGATCGCAGCGGGAATGGCTCCGGCAGCAGTTATGAATAAGAGATTTTCAGGGCTGGTATATTGTGCAGTGTGTATGCTTCCGTCGGCATTATATGCAGCTGTATTTTTTGCATGCAGAATCGGTCTGCTGACGCTGGCTGCATCATAATACAGAAAGGAGAAAAAAATGGCAGGTGTAACAATTCAGGAACTGGGACTGCGCTTTGTTGATGCATGTATGAAGCTGTACTGGGGTTCCTGCTGGTATCCTCTTCTGTTTGCTGTAGGACTGATCTGCACACTGGTCCTGTGGAGAAAAAGAAAGTCCGGGATATTTATCGGCTATACAGTATTTCTGTTGCTGACAGTATATAATCCGCTGGTTGTAAAATATCTTATCGCAAAGGCGAAGTTTGAGAATGAATATTACCGGTTTATCTGGATTCTTCCTGTGATCCCGGCGGTTGCCTACTATGGAGTCAGACTTGTGACCGCTTTTAGAAAGACCTGGATAAAAGTTCTTATGGCTGCAGCTGTGCTGACAGGTTTTGTGATCCTGGGAAATCCGCTGGACGGGGTAGTGACCAATTTTGCAATGGCAGAGAATATTTATAAGGTGCCCAATGATCTGCGTGCAGTCTGCGACGTGATCCACCAGAACCAGGAGAATGATTTTCCAAGGGTTGTTTTTGACGGCAGTCTTAACAGCATTGTGCGACAGTATGATGCGGGGATCGCCACTGTAATAAGCAGAAATGCAAGTATCTACAGATCAGGCAGTACAGTGGCGGGAAACTATGATGAGAACAGCAGTTTCTATAAAAGACAGAAAGCATTGCTGGATGTGATCGATTATCATATCTATGAAGATAAAGAAGGGTTTCAGGCTGCGTTGAAGAAATCAAAGACAGATTTCGTAGTAACACAGATCGGGCTGGTTGACCATGATTTTCTGACAGAGTGTGGTTGTGAACTGATCGCACAGACGGAATCCTGCTACATTTACAGATTTGATTATAGCAATCCTCGTAAATAATGCATATTGATCCGGCTCATCAGAGCGTGAAATTCTGTCAAGCTGTTTCAAATGCATTAATTAAGAGGCGTGCTATGATCGAAATATCATATATCTTACAAGAGAAGGAGAAAAGAAATGAAAAGTAACATAAAAAGACTTTCGCTCTGCCTTTCAGCACTGATGCTGCTGATACTGGCAAGTCCGCTGACTGTACTTGCAGCAGAGGAAGAGGTGGCTGCATCTGCGAAATTTTACGGCACATTCTGGTCGTTGGTTCCGCCGCTTGTTGCCATTGCACTGGCACTGATTACCAAAGAAGTATACAGTTCACTGTTTGTAGGAATACTGGTTGGTGCACTGTTCTACTCTAATTTTAATTTCGAAGGAACAATCCTTCATATTTTTGAAGGCGGAATGATCAGCGTTCTGACAGATTCTTATAATATGGGTATCCTGATCTTCCTTGTTATTCTGGGAACCATGGTATGTCTGATGAACAGGGCAGGCGGTTCCGCAGCATTCGGACGCTGGGCCAGTAAGAGGATTAAAAGCAGAGTTGGTGCGGAACTCTCAACCATCATTCTTGGTGTACTGATCTTTATTGACGATTATTTTAACTGTCTGACAGTAGGAAGCGTTATGCGTCCTGTGACAGATAAGCACAATGTGTCCCGCGCAAAGCTGGCGTACCTGATCGATGCCACAGCAGCACCGGTATGTATCATTGCACCGATTTCTTCATGGGCTGCGGCAGTCAGCGGATTTGTAGAAGGAGAGGATGGAATTACCCTGTTTGTACATGCAATTCCCTATAACTTCTACGCACTGCTTACGATCTTCATGATGGTGGCAATGGTTCTTATGAAAGTAGAATTCGGAACAATGGGTGTTCATGAGACAAATGCTTTAAAAGGTGATATCTACACAACACCTGCACGTCCTTATGCAAACGCGGCTGAAGATGAGAAAAGTAATCCGCGTGGCAAGGTGATCGATCTTCTGATCCCAATCGTAAGCCTTGTAATATGCTGCGTAATCGGTATGATCTATACAGGTGGTTTCTTTAGCGGAACTGATTTTGTAACTGCATTTTCACAGAGTGATGCATCTGTGGGACTGGTGCTTGGAAGCTTCTTCGGACTGGTTATCACGATTGTTTTATATCTGATACGTCGTGTTATGAATTTCAGAGACTGTATGGCGTGTATTCCGGACGGATTCAAGGCAATGGTACCTGCGATCCTGATCCTTACTTTTGCTTGGACATTGAAGGTCATGACAGACAGCCTTGGTGCATCTGTATTTGTATCTGCAATTGTTAAAAGCTCTGCAGGCGGGCTGATGAATTTCCTTCCTGCAATTATCTTTGTGATCGGGGCTGTTATCGCATTTGCGACAGGTACTTCATGGGGAACCTTTGGTATCCTGATCCCGATTGTTGTTAATGTATTCTCAGGAACAAATCATGAACTGATGATCATCTCTATTTCTGCATGTATGGCAGGTGCTGTATGTGGAGATCACTGTTCACCGATTTCCGATACAACCATCATGGCATCAGCAGGTGCACAGTGTGAACATGTAAATCATGTCAGCACACAGCTTCCCTATGCAATGGTTGCAGCAGCAGTATCTTTCCTGACTTATATTATCGCAGGATTTGTACAGACAGCATGGATCGCACTTCCGGCAGGAATCATTCTTATGGCGATCACCCTGGTGATCATCCGATTAAAATTCGACGATCTGAAAATGTAAATAAAACCGGGCAGTCAGCACAATGCATGACTGCCCATAATTTTTGACTTGTAACAAAATAATGCATCTTTTGTAACAAAATAAAAAACTTTACTTTTTTCGGTAATTATGATAATATAGACCTTGTATTAAATAAATTATATAAATCCTTTGAAAATCAGATTTTCAAGATACGCGCCTGTAGCTCAGTGGATAGAGCAGTGGTTTCCGGTACCATGTGCGGGGGTTCGATTCCCTTCAGGCGTGCTGCCTGGGACGTATGTACAGTTCCGGTGCGTTGTATCACAGGAGTTATCAGAATCGGGAACTGTCAGAAATCGTATGGCGGCAGTGAACGGAGCAAACGGTAACTCATAAGGAGGACAAGAACTTGGATGATTTTAGAGAATGGTTATCAGATAATCTCCGGTATTTTATGCTGGGTGGAGCTATTCTGATAATTGTGGTTGTCCTGTTTTGCGGCATTCGAGCCTGTTCCGGAAGTAATAAGGGGAATTCCGGAGATGAACAGAAAACCACATCCGAAGACCAGGGAAATGTTCCTTCTTCTCCGATAAGTGAAGGGGAGTCTGACGAGAAGAAAGAAGACGCCAATCCCATGGAAACAGCAGATGCAGACGTTACTGCATTGATCACGAGCTATTATCAGGCTCTGGGGGAAAAAGATATTGCAACGCTGAAGACTCTGGAAGATGATTTCACACCGTCTGATGAGTCAAAAGTCACAAATTTGAAAGATTATATCGAAGGGTATGAAGTAGGCGATGTGTACACGAAGAAAGGTATGACAGATGATTCTTACGTGGTTTACGCCTGTTTCTCGTATATCTGTCAGGGCGTTGAGACCAAGGCCCCTGCACTGACTCAGTTCTATGTATATAAGAACAGCGAAGGAAACTGGGTGATCAATAACGGAGCTTTACAGGATTCTGAGATTTCCGCATATATGGAAAAACAGTTATCAGACAGTGATGTTTCAGCTCTTATAAAGAAGGTGCAGAATGAACTGGATCAGGCACAGCAATCTGATCCGTCTCTTGAAGAATTCCTGAATGGTCTTGGGGAGGAAGCAGGTGTGTCAACAGAGGCAGAAGATGGCACGATGCTTACTGCTTCGGAGGAATGTAATGTACGCGCAGAAGCCAGCACAGATGCTGATATCCTTGGCGTGATCTCAGCAGGTGATCAGGTTCAGAAGACAGGTACTGATGGTGAATGGGTTCAGATCGACTACGACGGTCAGACCGGATACATCAGAGGAGATTTACTTGAATAAAATTGAATATGGAACGTAAAAAATACAGGCGGTTATCCTTGTGGTAACTGCCTGTATTTTTACGTTCCGTTTTTCTGACATTGTTCTTGTCAGCTTCTGCTGGAGATTTTGCTGTTCTTATTACTTTTCGCAACTTCCGCAAGGGACTTACTTGATTCGATTAAATTCACCGTATGTAACTCCTGTCGATAATTCTGTCTGATGCAGGGAAGCCAGTTCGTGCACTGTTACAAGCTGATAGCCTTCTTCGATAAGCTGCGGGATTAGAATCTCGGCTGCATCTACAGAGGTGCTGAAGATATCGTGCATCAGAATAATGGAACCATCTTTTACATTATTCATGACTTCCTCAACCGTAGATTCCACATCCTGCGTTTTCCAGTCCAGAGTGTCAATGGACCACAGAATCATCGGGGTTCCCACAGTTGATTTTACCGTATCATTAACAGATCCATATGGCGGGCGGACCACCGAAGCTCCCTCACCTGTAAGATTTACAAGCTGTTCATCCACTCTTGCAATTTCTGAACTGATCTCATCCGAAGAAAGAGTCGCCAGATCCTTATGGTCATAAGTGTGGTTTCCAAGTTCACAGCCCAGTTTCTTCATGCGTTTTACTTCGTCCGGAAAACTGGCAATCTCAGTACCCACCATAAAGAAAGTTGCCTTTGCATTATTTTCTTCCAGACAGTCCAGAAGACGGCCTGTAAAAGAGCTGGGACCATCATCAAAAGTAAGGGCAACCGACTTCTTTGCCGTAGATGTACCGGACTTGTCAGAGGTAGCTGACTTATCTGAAGATTTCTTCTTTGAAGATTTTTTCTTTGGCGTATAACCTTTCAGAGAACCATCTGTATCCAGTTCATAAGTTTTCTTATCTATTATCACAGTCCCTGTCTGCAGAATACCATCCATATCAAAATAATACCGCTTCTTTCCGATATCTGTCCAGCCTATCTGCATAATACCGGTCTCATCCATATAGTACTGTTTCCCGTCTGTATCTGTGAACCATCCTGTGTATGGCTTATCATCTACCAAAAACATCCAGTTACTTCCACTGGAAGCCCAGCTGCCCTCTGATGCCTCAGGCGAGATATCAGTGCTTAATGCAGGACCGCCCGGAGAAGCTTCAGATGAATCTGAAGAAGTGCGTCCAAACAGTTTCCCGGAAGAAGAATCCGTAAAATTATCATTGCTATCAGTCAATGTTTCCTCAGAAGTAAACTCCGCAGAATCCTGATCTTCTGACACGAAAGCTCCGGCATCGCTGATGGCATCTGCCTGTGAAGTCACAGCGGAAGAACGGGTGAAAATTCCTCCAAGTATCAGACACAGAATAACAGAAAGTGCGATCAGCCACCGGTTTGTACGTGGTAAATGCTCTGACATGAAAGCCTCCTTTTTGATAAAATCAGTGACAAAAAAGATATCCTGTCATTCGATATCATACAATAAAATCTGACAAAATACAAGGCGATTCCCCATTCCTGCCCTTTTGAAAAAAATTCCAGAAAAATTCCATCAAAATTTCACCGTTGATAAGATGTACAAAAAATTATATAATAGAGCAATGGACGAAAAAATCAGAATAAACAAATATTTAAGCGAGGCAGGCATATGCTCCAGACGGGAAGCCGACCGGATGATCGAAGAGGGAAGGATTACGGTAAACGGAAAAAAAGCAGAAAGCGGTCAGAAAGTCAGCCTGGAAGATGAGGTCTGTGCAGACAATATACCTGTCCATAAAAATGAAAAAAAAGTACTGCTTCTTTTTAACAAACCCAGAGGGATCGTGTGCAGTACAAAGCAGCAGTTTGATGAGACGACGGTAACAGATTATCTGGATTATCCTCTGCGTGTTTATCCTGTGGGCAGACTGGATAAAGAATCACAGGGCCTTCTCCTTCTGACAAATGAAGGAGATCTGGTCAATAAGATCATGCGCGCCGGAAACTATCATGAGAAAGAATATTTTGTGACAGTGAATAAGCCGGTGGACAGGGAATTTGTCCGAAGGATGAGCAAGGGAGTCCCTGTTCTTGATACGGTGACCAGACCATGCAGAGTGGTGCAGACAGGAGAATGCAGCTTTCGGATCATTCTGACACAGGGACTGAACCGGCAGATCCGCAGAATGTGCCGGTATCTGGGATATGAGGTACAGAAGCTGAAAAGGATCAGGATCATGAATCTGACTCTGGACGGGATCAGAGAAGGCGAATACAGAGAGATCACAGCACAGGAGTGGGAAGAACTGAACCATTTACTGGAATCTTCCACAAGTGAAACAGTGATCAGAACAGGAGAACAGAATGGAAACAGCAGCGATCATGCGAATGAAAGAGCTGGTGCAAAAGCTGGACAGGGCAGCAAAGGCGTATTACCAGCAGGATACAGAGATCATAAGCAACAGAGAGTACGATCAGATGTACGACGAGCTTCAGGCTCTGGAGAAAGAGACAGGCACTGTTCTGGCAAACAGCCCAACCGTAAGCGTAGGGTACGAGGCAGTTGACCAGCTTCCAAAAGAAGAACACGAATCCCCCATGCTGTCTCTGGACAAGACTAAGGACAGAGAAGTTCTGAGGGAATTTATCGGGGAACACAAAACGCTTCTGTCATGGAAGCTGGACGGACTGACGATTGTTCTTACCTACGAGAATGGAGGACTTGCCAAAGCAGTTACACGTGGAAACGGTGTGACAGGAGAGGTTGTCACCAATAATGCCAGAGTATTTAAGAACGTTCCTCTTAAAATCCCGTATCAGGGAAGACTGGTGTTGCGTGGGGAAGCGATCATTACCTATTCGGACTTTGAACGGATCAATGAATCCATAGAAGACGTTGATGCGAAATACAAGAATCCGAGAAACTTATGCAGCGGTTCTGTCCGCCAGTTAAACAATGAGATCACAGCCCGCAGGAATGTGCGTTTCTACGCATTTACGCTGGTAAGCGCCGACGGGGTTGATTTCCATAATTCAAGAGCCCGGCAGTTTGAATGGCTGAAAGAACAGGGATTTGATGTAGTGGAATACAGGAAAGTCACAGCTTCAACGCTGGATGAAGCCATGGAATATTTTTCAACTGCGATCACTGAGAATGATTTTCCGTCGGACGGATTGGTTGCTCTTTATGATGATATTGCATACGGAGATTCCCTTGGAAGAACAGCGAAATTTCCCAGAAATGCTTTTGCATTCAAATGGGCAGATGAGATCAGAGAAACCCATCTTCTGGAGATCGAATGGAGCCCGTCAAGAACAGGGCTGATCAATCCGGTGGCTGTTTTTGAACCGGTTGAGCTGGAGGGAACTACTGTGAGCCGCGCCAGCGTACACAATGTGAGCATTCTAAAAGAATTGCAGCTTGGTATCGGGGATACGATCACTGTATATAAAGCAAATATGATCATTCCGCAGATTGCAGAAAACCTCACACGCAGCAGTAAACTGAAAATTCCGGATACTTGCCCTGCATGTGGCCATGGAACACAGATACAGAAGGTAAATGATGTGGAGGCACTTTACTGTACAAATCCTGACTGTGCCGCAAAGAAGATCAAATCCTTTGCACTTTTTGCAAGCAGGGATGCCATGAACATTGACGGACTGTCAGAAGCAACACTGGAGAAATTCATTGCAAGAGGCTTTATTCATGATTTCGGAGATATTTTTGAGATTGGAAAGCATCGTGATGAGATCGTGGAGATGGACGGATTCGGGGAGAAATCCTTTGAGAACCTGATGACCAGCCTTGATAAAGCTAAGGAGACTACTCTTGCGAAGGTGATCTACAGCCTTGGAATCGCCAATATCGGTCTTGCCAATGCAAAAGTGATCTGCAGGCATTTTGATGATGATCTGGAGAAGATCCGCCATGCAGATAAAGAGGAGATCAGCTCTATTGATACCATCGGACCGGTAATTGCCGGAAGTCTGACTGATTATTTTTCAAACGAGGATAATAACAGAAAACTGGATCATCTGATGAGCCATCTGACTGTTAAGAAAGAAGAAAAGACAGGTGAGCAGATTTTCCGGAACATGAATTTCGTTATCACAGGAAGTGTGGAGCACTTTGCAAACAGAGCACAGGCAAAGGAATTTATTGAGTCTCTGGGAGGCAAGGTGACCGGATCAGTAACCTCGAAGACGAACTACCTGATCAATAATGACACAACTTCCAATTCTTCAAAGAATAAAAAAGCCAAAGAACTGGGAATTCCGATCCTTTCTGAAGAAGATTTCCTGAAGATGGCACAACAATAAAATAATAAGAACAGGAGATAAGATAATGCCAATTAAAATACAGAGCGATCTGCCCGTAAAAGAGATTCTGGAAAAAGAAAATATTTTCGTGATGGATGAGTCACGTGCATCCCATCAGGATATCCGCCCCATTCAGATCCTCATTCTGAACCTGATGCCTCTGAAAGAGGAGACAGAGCTTCAGCTTCTGCGTTCCCTTTCCAACACACCGCTGCAGGTAGATGTCACCTTTATGGCAGTACAGAGCCATGAAGCGAAGAATACATCTGTGAGTCATTTGAATAAATTTTATCAGACATTTCCGGAACTGAAAAATAACAAATATGATGGAATGATCATCACAGGTGCTCCTGTAGAGCAGATGGAATTCGAAGAGGTAGACTACTGGAAGGAACTGGTAAAGATCATGGACTGGACAAACACCCATGTTACCTCCACCATTTATCTGTGCTGGGCTGCACAGGCAGGACTTTACCACCACTATGGACTGAAAAAACGCAAACTTGATAAGAAGATGTTCGGTCTTTTCTGGCATAAAGTGATGAACCGTAAGATTCCGCTGGTACGCGGATTCGACGATATGTTCCTTGCACCTCATTCCAGACATACGGAAGTTCCCATCGAGGATATCCATAACTGTAAAGAGCTGACAGTGCTTGCTGAATCCGATGAAGCAGGGCTTTTCCTTGCAATGGCAGACGGTGGCCGCAAGATCTTTGTAATGGGACATCCGGAATATGATCGTGTGACTCTTGACGGTGAGTACAAACGTGATGTCAGCAAAAACCTGCCCATCGAAATCCCGGAGAATTATTACAAAGACAACAACCCGGAAAACAGACCGCTCCTTATGTGGAGAGCACATGCGAACAACCTGTATACAAACTGGCTGAATTACTATGTCTACCAGTCAACTCCGTTCGACCTGTATGGAACACCGGATTTCAGCGAGATCTAAAGGGTTTGCGAGAAGTTCAATTTCACTATCTTACCGTATTTTTACGCATCTTTGTGAAAAATGGTGTCAAAATGGTGTCAAACCTGAACAGTAACCGGATATCTATATTCGTTTTGTCAGAATCAAAAACAGGTTGCTGAACAGACATAACCTATATTATAATGTACATATAACCAAACTCACTTGGAGGTGATAATATGCCATTACTTGAAGAGGAATATAGAAAAGAAGAGAAGATTAATGGTGTAATCTATGATATATCACCATCACCAAATTATCAGCATGGGCTTGTAGATGGTAATATTTATCGAATCATATCAACTGGTTTACAGAGAACACTGTGTTTAGCATTCATGGAGAATCTGGATTATAAATATCATGCACAGGAGAATAATGATTATGTGATACCAGATGTGATGATTATATGTGACCGTAAGCATTTGAAAGGTGGTTCCTATACTGGTACACCCAGATTTATTGTGGAAACTCTTAGCCCTGCAACAGCATTAAGAGATATGACTGTGAAGAAAGAAATTTACCAGGCAGCAGGTGTAGAAGAGTATTGGATCATCTCACCGAAAGAAAGAGCAGTACAGATTTATTATCTTGAGGATGGTAAATATGATTTGAAGTATAGCTATATCTTGCAGGATGATCCAGAAGAAGAACATTATAATGCAGATACAGTGGTGACACTGAAAGATTTTCCGAAAATCTCCATGACATTAGCAGAGATGTTTGAGAATGTAGAATAATATGAGCAGCATGAAAGCCCTCGGGAGTTAATCCTGGGGGGCTTTTGGTATAGCCAAATCCGTTGAAGTATGTTATTATATGCATCAGTTCTCAGAATCGGGAATATTCAGTTGAGATAAGAAAGGACACAACAATCATATGAACATAGGAAACAATATAGGAAATATCATGAAGATCACAGGCGCATGGAACACCTTTAAGAGCAATCATCCCAAGTTCCCGGCATTCTGTCAGGCAGTTTCACGCAAAGGGCTTAAAGAAGGAAGCATCATTGAAATTGCGATCACCACTCCTGAGGGAGAGAAGATAGAGACAAACCTGAAAGTAAAGGACAGTGACCTGGAATTACTGAAACAGTTGTCTGACCTGAAAATGTGAAAAAGTTTACAAAAATTTTATTTGAATAACAGGTATAAATCTGCTATAGTATTCTATGTTGGTTAAGTTGATTATTATTCGTTCCCATATATAAGAATGATAGGTTCTCAAAAGAAAGAAGAGGAAGAAAATTGCGTAAAAAATCACATATTTTATTAGCAAGATACCTTGCGGATCAGATGCAGACCACAGCAAGCCTGCAGTCTCACAGAAAGGCTTTCTGTCTTGGTAGCATTCTGCCGGATATCAAACCGTCCTTTATCACCAGAAGGCACGAGTTCTACGGAACATTTGAAGATGTCAAGAACCGGATGAAAGAACTGGCAGATATCAGACCGGATGAGAGTAACCAGAGAGTTTACTGGCGGCGGTTCGGCGAAGTGATCCACTATATGGCGGATTATTTTACCTTTCCTCATAACAAAACATATACAGGAAGCTTCAGCCAGCATAATCATTATGAGAAAGTACTTAAGAACAGACTGAAAGAATGTATACAGCAGGGAGAAGCATATGCATATCTGGAACCGGCCATCCGCTTCGCTGATTTCTCCACCCTGATCGATTATATCGAAGCTACTCATGAGAAATACCTCAACAAGCTCCGCAGCGTGGAAGAGGATATCCGCTTTATCCTGAATATGTGTTTTCAGGTAGTGCAGGGACTGATACAGATCTGCATTGGTAATAAGAACTTTGCAGGAGCCATTCAGGCAGCCTGACAGAGATACGCTAAGAATACAGGAAGGCTGTGTGGAAATCATATCCGCACAGCCTTCCTGTATTCTGAAACATATCTTCCTCACTGCTTGTTGCTTTTCGCAACTTCTGCAGGGGGACTTACTTGATTCGGTTAAAATGTGACAAAAAAATGAATTTTGGTCAAATCTGGAATTTACCTGCCCTGAGTTGTTGATTTCAAAAAATGATTATGCTAGAATAAAACAGGTTAATATTTCGGGATAATTCACTTATGA
Source organism: Blautia sp. MSK18_10 (assembly GCF_020553185.1). Taxonomy (NCBI): domain Bacteria; kingdom Bacillati; phylum Bacillota; class Clostridia; order Lachnospirales; family Lachnospiraceae; genus Blautia; species Blautia sp. MSK18_10. The sequence continues at coordinate 24,853 of NZ_JAJCGT010000010.1, forward strand.
AATAACATAATAATGTGAAAAGTAATTTAGACAGTATGCCCTTATAAACAGGGGGTAAGGACATGCTCACAGTAAGAAGGGAGCAATTTAGATATATGAAAAACAAGTATCTTACCAGATTCTTATGTCTGACATTGATGTCAGGAATGGTATTATCCGGTCCTGCGTCCGTACTTGCAGCAGAGGATACTGCTACGTATACAGCAAACGGTTCTGATTTCAGCGATTCCGGTGATTTTGATTCAGGATCAGAGGATCCGGCGCCGGCAGATCCGACTCCGGCAGAGCCAACACCTGCGCCGGTAGATCCGACACCGGCAGACCCGACACCTGCACCGGTAGATCCGACACCAACACCGGCAGAGCCAACACCTGCACCGGCAGATCCGACTCCGACACCAACAGATCCGACTCCGACACCTGCGAATCCTACACCAACACCGTCTTCACAGATTACGAAGGCAGCCCAGGATGTGATCGACAGAATCAAAGAGTTGAACGCACAGACCATCACGCTGGAGAAGAAAGCCACTGTTCAGAGCATCCGCACTGCATATAATGCCCTGTCTGATACAGAGAAGGCACAGGTTTCTAATTATAATCTGCTGGTTCAGGCAGAAGCGACTATTGCTCAGCTGGAAGCGCAGAAGAACAATGCGAATACGAATAATCCATTTACGAGTAATACCAGTGCTGCACAGACCGGAACTCCGGTATATTATGCGTCCAATATCCACGCAGGTAAGGATTTCTATCTGGACAGCCTGAAGAATAACTACAATTTGACCTTCTCAGATGATTTCGCTTCTGTTATGGATGAGATCGAGAAGGAATATAAAGAGAAGAACAAAGTAGCAGATGCCAGCGATGTAAACGGCAGCAAGACCACCACATCTGCAGACAGTCTTCTGGTAAGAAACTGGCAGGATATCCTTGCAGTCTATGTATATCAGCAGAGCCAGGACGGAAAAACAGAATTTACCCTGGATTCTTCCTGCAAGAAAGACCTTGCGAAAATCTTTGCAGAGCTGAACCCGATCGTAAGGGACAAGCAGGATATCACTCACGTTACATACGCTAATCGTAAAATCAACTACTATATTAAGAAAAATAAAATCGCAAAAAAGGATCGTACGATCCTTAAGAAATATGTGGAGACAGACTGCAAACTCCTCTGCGCGGTAGTAACAGCTGCCAACGGTTTTGTCCGCGAGAGCGTAGGAGATGATGTTTCCGAGGAAAGAGTAAATGTTATCTCCGCAGCCTATTCACTGGTTGGTAAAGTCGGTTACTTCTGGGGCGGCAAATCCACAGTGATCGGTGAAGATCCAGGCTGGGGAACCAGCGAGAAGGTATCAGCTGAGGGAAGCAAGAGCACCGGAACCATCCGCGCATACGGACTGGACTGCAGTGGTTTTGTCACCTGGGCAGTGATCAACGGATATCAGGATAAAGCAATGCAGGAAGCTGTAGGCGACGGAACTTCCGATCAGTGGGAGAAAGCAAACGTGGTAACTGAGGCAGATGCACAGCCCGGAGATCTGGTGTTCCAGAAAGGACCGGAAGCAGGAAGCGATAATCATGTAGGTATTCTCTGCGGTAAAACAGACGCAGGTGACTGGATCGCAGTACACTGCTCCTCCGGTAAGAATGGAGTAACAGTAGGCGAAGCATACAGTGCAAGCTTCCGTTACATCCGCCAGCCATCCTTCTACCCGACACAGGAACAGGTTCAGGAAATGCAGAGCAGCAGTACGGTAAGCACAACAACAGGTGATGCAGCAGTTTCCACAGGAACAGATATCTTTTCTGCAAATGTGACAGTAAGCAATACTCTGCAGGATGCGATGAAGTCAAATACTTCCGACTCAACAGGATTCACAACATCAGGATCCACTGAGAAGACTTCCATCCTTCCGGATAAGATTGATCTGTCAAAAGAGAAAGTCGCTGTATTTAAGGCAAAATAAAATGTATAAAAGAAGAGAAAGTCATACAAAAAAGTCTGGCTTTCCCTTCTTTTTTCGTGTGTAAACTTTTTTATCTGTTAACTTAAACGATTAAGTAAAAACTGACGAATTTGCTTATTTGTCTGCGGAATATGATTCAAAAACGAAAAAAATATTCGAAAATATGGAAACCCCTGGAGAGTACAAAAACCTGTGAGTAGATGGATATTTATATCATCAAAAGCATATTCGTTGAAGTAGGAATGGAACATAAAAGTTTATAATTTTTTATAAGTTTTCAGTAACGGTGTCATTAATCTATATGAAGGGATTTGAGAGAGATACGATCATGTATGAAAAAGGTCAGGAAGCTGAACGCAAAAATACAGAAAGGGAACGTCAGAGAGCGGATTTTGCTGAAAAAGAAAAAATAAAGGCCCCAAAAGAGACAACAGAAGCACTTAAAAGAGTAGCTGAACTGGAGAAGATTTTGCAATGTAAAACTACGGAGGGTAAATAAGATTATCTTAAGATAGCCACAGACTGGCACCCATCCAGCCTGCGGCTTTTTCACCCACTATTTTTGAGTTGACTTTTTGGCACATTGCGCATATACTAACAGTAGCTAAGGAATGTGGTGAGATTCCTTGAAGCAAAACAAAAGCCCTCAGAGTGCCAGCTCTGGGGGCTTTCTTGCTCGATTACGGTGAGCTATTCCGTTTAGACTGTTGCTGTCTATCGTCTGCTGTCCAGCCATTTGCATATGTAGTAGCTAACTACGCCTGCTATAACAGAGACAAGAAATGTGGTGAGAATTTCTTCCATGGAGTCCACCTCTTTTCTGCTGGAGGTTCGACAGCTTTTTGAGTATAACATGTTTTAGAACAAATTGGAATAGTAAAACCTGGCATGAGTTAACTGATAGAGGCAGTTAGGGGAGAACCCTCTGCCGGGACTGGTATTAATACTGAACAGGTCTGGCGGGGTCGCACCCCTGTCGGGAAAATAAAGAAACAAAATATGTTTTAAAAGTCCTCTAAAGAAAGTATAAAAATCTAATCAGGTCACAGACTGGAATCCGCTCAGTCTGTGGCTTTTTAGTCATGAATAATTATGATTATAATTGACTTTAATCGCGTTTTTGTTATGTACGGTTAAGTTTAATCCTGTTTATAGATGACTTGCAATTGTATTTCTATTATTTTAAGTCAATCATAATTCCAAATATAGTTGACTGCGATTGCACTTTTATTATATAAGGTCAAGCTGAAGCATGTTTATAAGGCAGTTGGAGTCAGAACCGGTTGGGAGCACGCCTCAAGGACTGTTTTTGAGGCGCTCCTTTTATGAAATTAAGAAATTAGGAAATTAGGAAAAAATATTATTGTTGTACTGCATGATGAGTAAGTGGTATAATAATACAAGTTTATATTGCAGAAAAAAGCTGTTGTTCGTGAGAGGCTGGGAATAATGATTGAGTGGAAACAAATGACGATGCAGGAAGCAGAGAATAAAATGGAGGTGCTTCGGGAGATTTTTGATGTAGTCCGTCTCCTGAAAGGGAGTGATCTGCAGGCTGCCGGAATGGAAAGTAAGCTTGCAGGAAGAGAAAATCCTTGCCAGTGTTATGCTTTCTGGAATAAAGATAAAAGATGTGAGAATTGCATTTCCCTTAAAGCACTGGAGGAAAAGAAACAGACATCCAAAATTGAATTTCTTGATTCTGATATGTATCAGGTATTTGCAAGGTATCTGGAGATTGACAGTGAGCCTTATGTAATGGAAATGCTGAAAAAGCTGGACGAGAACACGCTGACTGATGAGGAAGGATATGAAAAACTGACGGAAAAGCTGACTGTATATAGCGAAAAGCTGTATAAGGATGTGCTGACAGGGGCGTATAATCGCAGATATTTTGAGGAAAAAGTCAAAAATATGTCTTTGAATGCCGGAATTGCAGTTATCGATCTGGATGATTTCAAATTGTTCAATGACACTTATGGTCATGATGGAGGAGACCTGGTACTGATAACCGTAGTGAATGTAATTCGGCATTATATCCGTCGTACGGATATTCTGGTGCGCTATGGAGGAGATGAATTTCTGCTGATCCTGCCCGGAATTGAGAAGGAAGTCTTTTCACAGAAGCTCCGTATGATCCAGAAGAAGATCCATGCGACGCATATTCCGGGTTTTAATCGTCTGAAGCTTTCAGTGAGCATTGGTGGAGCTATGTTTACCCATGGCAGATTGGAGGAAGCGATCACCAAAGCAGACAGACTTATGTATATGGCCAAGGGACATAAAAATATAGTAGTGACTCGGTGGGATCAGAAGAAAAATACAGATGAGATGGAAAAAAGGAACCGGCTCCAGCTTCTGGTTGTTGATGATTCTGAAATGAACCGAGAGATACTTAAGGAAATTCTGGGAAAAGAATACCGGATACTGGAGGCCTGTGACGGGGAAGAGGCTCTGAAGATACTGGAGCAGTATGGACCTGAAATCTCATTGGTTCTGTTGGATATTATTATGCCAAAAATGGATGGATTTGAAGTACTCGCCTATATGAACAGAGATAAATGGATCGAGGATATACCGGTGATCATGATTTCCAGTGAAGGATCAGAGAGTTATATCCGCCGTGCCTACGAACTGGGGGCTTCGGATTATATAAGCAGACCATTTGATGCTAAGGTGGTATATCAGCGGGTTATCAATATGATCAAGCTCTATGCCAAGCAAAGGCGTCTGATCCATTTGGTAACAGATCAGATTTATGAAAAAGAGAAAAACAACCGTATGATGACCGGGATTCTCAGTCAGATTGTAGAGTTCCGAAATGGTGAAAGCGGGCTTCATGTGCTGCACATCAATATTCTGACTCAGCTTTTGCTGGAGAAATTGATGCGAAAATCAGAGAATTACGATCTTTCTTGGTCTCAGCAGTATATGATCGCTACAGCTTCAGCACTTCATGATATCGGTAAGATTGGAATTGATGAAAAAATTCTGAATAAACCCGGAAAGCTTACAAAGGAAGAATTTGAAGCCATGAAACAGCACACGATCATAGGTGCCCGGATGCTTGACAGTCTGGAAATGTATCATGATGAAGAGATGATGAAATATGCCTATGAAATATGCCGTTGGCATCATGAACGTTATGATGGAAAAGGATATCCGGATGGTTTGAAGGGAGAAGAAATCCCCATATCTGCACAGGTGGTATCACTGGCAGATGTGTATGATGCCCTGGTAAGTGACCGGGTATATAAGAAAGCATATTCTCATGAAAAGGCAATAGAGATGATCCTAAATGGAGAATGCGGAATGTTTAATCCTCTTCTTTTGGAATGTCTGGTGGAAATTCAGGATAAAGTACGCAAGGAACTTGGTATTAAAGATGTGAATGAATGTCTGGAATATCTGGAAGAGAGAAACAGATAAAATCCCCCTGAAAAGAGCCTAAACTCAGCGATGAATGGGTGTACATTTCTGTAGATCTGAATGGATTAAAATGGGAAGACAGAGTGATCAAGTTGAACGTGTAGCCTGCGGCAGTGGGAAATCAATAAATTTCTATCAGATCAGAAGGATGCAGAGAATGTTGCGGCTTTGAAAATAATAAATGGTCATTACAGAGATCGATTCATGAAATGCAAAAATATTTTGTAAAAAATTTTCCTGAGTATCTTGACAGGGAATAAATAATCCTTTATAGTATAGCACAGATTTGGTGTGTTACTGGACAGGCAGGCATTAACCGGTCATAAATGTTATTTTTTAATGTTTATGGGGGTTAGTGCCTTTTTTTGATGTATTTTATGTGGTAAAACGCGGAATAATCATATGTCAGAAGGTTTTAATCTCCCGGAAACAAGACGGTTTATTCGCACGAATAAGGAAAAGGAGACAAAAGAACATGAAAGACAAGATTTTTGGAGTTTTGCAGCGTGTGGGAAGATCCTTTATGCTTCCGATCGCAATTCTCCCTGTTGCAGGTTTGTTGCTTGGTATCGGCAGTTCCTTCACAAATGAAACAACTATCGCTACCTATGGATTGCAGAAGATCCTGGGAAGTGGAACATTACTTAATTCTCTTCTGATTATTATGAACAAGGTTGGAAGTGCTGTATTTGACAATCTGCCGCTGATCTTTGCGGTTGGTGTTGCCATTGGTATGGCAAAGAAAGAGAAAGAGGTTGCTGCTCTTTCTGCGCTGATTGCATATTTCGTTATGAATGTGGCTGTCAGTGCCATGCTTCTTATTAACAATGAAATCACAGCAGACGGTCAGATAGCAGCAGATGTACTGGAGGGAACCATTACTTCTGTATGCGGGATCCAGTCTCTGCAGATGGGTGTATTCGGCGGTATTATCGTAGGTCTTGGTGTTGCGGCACTTCATAACCGTTTCCACAAAATTGTGCTTCCGAATGCGCTGTCATTCTTTGGCGGCTCAAGATTTATACCGATTATTTCTACGATCGTATATATGTTTGTGGGAATCCTGATGTATTTTGTATGGCCGGTAGTTCAGAACGGTATTTATGCTCTGGGCGGTCTGGTAACAGGCAGTGGATATCTGGGAACTCTGATTTTTGGTATTATTAAACGAGCACTGATCCCCTTTGGGCTGCATCATGTATTTTATATGCCATTCTGGCAGACAGCAGTGGGTGGAACTATGGAAGTTGCAGGACAAATGGTGCAGGGCGGACAGAATATCTTCTTTGCACAGCTTGCTGATTCTGCAAATATAGCACATTTCAGTGCGGATGCAACCAGATATTTCTCTGGTGAGTTTATCTTTATGATCTTTGGTCTTCCGGGAGCAGCGTTGGCTATGTATCGCTGTGCAAAACCTGAGAAGAAAAAAGCGGCAGGCGGACTTCTTCTTTCCGCAGCGTTGGCATGTATGTTTACTGGTATCACTGAACCGCTGGAATTCTCATTCCTGTTTGTAGCTCCGGCATTGTTCGTAGTTCAGGTGATCCTGGCAGGTGCGGCTTATATGATCGCACATATGCTGAATATTGCAGTAGGACTTACTTTTTCAGGCGGTTTCCTTGACCTGTTCCTCTTTGGTATCCTGCAGGGAAATGCAAAAACAAGCTGGCTGAGGATCATTCCGGTTGGTATTATTTACTTTATCCTGTATTATGTGATCTTTACATTTATGATCAGGAAATTTAATTTCAAGACTCCGGGACGTGAAGATGATGATACAGAGACAAAGCTTTATACAAAAGCTGATGTAAATGCAAGAAAAGAAGCCGGAAAGACAGCCGGAGCAGCTGTAGCAACCTCCGGTGATCCGGTAAGTGAACTGATCACCAGAGGTCTTGGAGGAAAGAAAAATATTGTAGATGTTGACTGTTGTGCGACCAGACTTCGTATCACAGTTGCAGAACCTGAGAGAGTTCGTGATGAACTTCTGAAACAGACAGATTCCAGAGGAATCGTAAAAAAAGGACAGGGCGTACAGGTTATCTATGGACCTCATGTAACTGTTATCAAGGCGAAGCTGGAAGAATATCTGGAGACTGCTCCCAACGAATTCGCAGATGAGACACCTGATAATATACAGGCACAGGAAAATATTGCAGCAGAAAATGCAGATGGACAGAACAGTGCAGAGGTTGAGGACAAAAATGCAGGTACAGCACAGTCCTTGGCACCTGTAAAAGAAGAAAAGATCAGAAAAACAGCAATCATTTACAGCCCTGTAGACGGAATCGCAGCAGATCTTTCTACTGCACCGGATGAGGGATTTGCAGGAAAAATGATAGGTGACGGTGCAGTGGTGACACCAACAGAAGGTACTGTATATGCACCTGCAGACGGTGAAGTTGAGTTTATTTTTGATACAAAACATGCTATAGGTTTCCAGACAGATTCCGGTATCCCTATGCTTCTTCATATGGGAATCGACACTGTAAAACTGGAAGGAAAAGGCTTCGAAATCCTGGTAACAGAGGGCCAGAAAGTGAAAAAAGGTGATCCGATGATGAAACTGGATTTGGAGTTCTTAACAGCCAATGCTCCGTCCATCACTTCCCCGATCCTCGATACTGAACCGGAAGACAACCAGAGGATCAGACTTCTGGCAAACGGTGAGATCAAGGCCGGTGAACCGTTGTTTGCGGTGGAGACGCTGGAATAATATTGTTATCAAAAAACAGTTGGATGATCAAAAGAGATGACATCTTGATTATCTGACTGTTTTTTTACGCACGTGAATTGAAAAGGATGACTTTTTTGCAGGAGGGATCTGGGAATCAAAAATGTAACAAATTTGTGTGACAGATAGGATTCTTATTCAAAATATGGTAAACTATAGCAGTCCTGGTAAATAATGCATCTTAATCCAGTCCATCAGAGTGTGAAATCCTGCGTCAGATATCTTTGTTGTGCGTCAGCACGCCTGCAGATATTTTCCTTGTCTTTCGTATTCTGCTGAACTGTCTTAAATGCATTATTTACTAGAGCGTGTCTGAAAAATGCTTTTCGCAAGATGTGCGTCCCATTTTGTAGTATTATTTTGCGTAAAGCATTTTTAAACATGTTTTATGACCAAAGGGAAAATTATTATAATGGCAATAAATTTTTATAGAGGGGATTACGACAGAGATGTACAGAGTTAGCAAGGTATTAAATAATAATGGTGTTATAGCCATTGATATGGATGAAAATAAGGAGTATGTGATTCTTGGCAAGGGTGTTGGCTTTGGAAAAAAGGTCAGCCAGCGTTTTGATAAGCCGGAGGGATGCACTACATATCGTCTGGAACAGGAGACAGAGCGTGGATCTGCGAAGGAACTGGTAAAGGGAATAGAGCCGGAGTATCTGGAGATTGCAGATGCAATTCTGACAGAGTCACAGAAAGTGTTTGGAGATTCCATAGACAGAGGGATTCTTTTTCCACTTGTTGACCATATTTCTTTTGCAGTCGCAAGAATCCGCAGAAATGAGCAGATCAGCAATCCGCTGACAGAGGATATCAAGGTTCTTTTCTACAGTGAATTTAAAGTTGCGGAAACACTGAAAACAATTCTGAGAGAAAGACTTCAGATAGAGATTGATGATCATGAGGTTGGATATGTGGCATTGCATATTCATTCTGCAATTGGTGATGAGAAGGTATCTGTTGCCATGCAGACTGCGAGAGCAGTGAGAGAGTGTATAGATATGCTCGAGAAAGCAACAGGTAAGCCAATCGATGTACTGTCACTGTCCTATAATCGCCTGATGAACCATATGAAGTATATGGTAGCGCGTGCATCTACAGGAGAGAAGCTGAATCTGGACATGAATGAATATATGCTGGATCAGTATCCCCAGGCCTATAAGGTTGCCACTGACATCTGTAAAAACCTGGAAGAATGTATTGGACATAAGCTGGATGAAACAGAGACAGGATATCTGGCAATGCATATCCAGAGAGTGTATAAGGATGCGGTATGATCCGACAGTTTCTTTTAGATTATAGTAATTTCCAAGTAAATAGTAATGTATGATTTGACCGCGAGCGCAATTTTATTATTTTCGGTCAAGTTGAAGCAGGTTTCAGGTTGACTGGGATTGCGCTTATGCAGTATATGGTCAAGTTGAAATGAGTTTTAGGTTGACTGGAATTGCGCTTGTATTAAATGAAGTCAAGTCGAAACAAGTTTCAGGTTGACCGCAATAGCACTTATATATAATAAAGTCAAATCGAATCATATTTATAGTTGACCGCAACAGCGCTTATATTAAATGAAGCCAATCCAAATCAGAATAATAGATGACTGGAATAGCACTTTTGTTATATGAAGTCAAGCCAGATTATATAATTAGTTGATCATGGTTATATTATTTGCAATTTAAGGTATACGCCTGATAGGGATGCGCTGGAGACCTGGACTGCATCGACTTGTTGTTGAGATTGAATAGGATGATTCTATTAAAAGCAAAAATACACCAGTCTACGAGAGATTTTTTTCTCATAAACTGGTGTATTTGTCTTATGGGATTTAATTTTTCGACAATGTATCTTTGAATTGTGAATAATTACTATCTTCTGTAATTTTCTCTACGTATGCATCATAAGCAGCTTGTAAACTATCATATTTCGTACCCTTATCAGCAATTTTTTGATAACTCTCAGCATTATACTGATGATCTGCAATTACCTTGTATAGTGTTGTTATTTTATCTCCGGTTCGCTCGGCAGTTGTTGACTCGGAAACATAGTATTCATTATCTGCTCTGCAGATAATGACAGGAATTTTTGTCCCTGTCGGAAAGTTACTAATGTTTACAGAAGTCCAGAAAAGATAACGTCTATTCTCATTCTTTCCACTGCCCAGATATGCCCAGGTACCGTTTTTTAGCAGACTATCATTTTTTATTAATGTTGAAATCGCAGGAACCATTGTTGAGTTTGTAGCGTTAGAATCAAGTTCAAAATTATTGTTGTTATTCAATGTGCTTTCCAATAATTTTGAATCATTAAGTGGTCCCATCAAATTTTCATTCATATTAAAAGGATGTTTCTTTCCGCCACTTTCTTTTCCACCTGACCATTTAAATTTCACACTGTATCCCCAGTGCTACAGGGCAGGGCGGGCATGGGGAATCAAGTCCCATAAGTGCCTTATAGCATTTCACTCCCGGCTGGAGATTGGGGTACAGCTGTTTGGCAGTGCCGTTATAGCTTAGGATATTATAGTCTTTGTCTATGCTGTAATATCCGGATGAGTGTGTGTTCATAATTTTGTACTCCTGATGTTTAGTATTTCAAAGTATACTCTTTTTACCCCAAAATAGCAATAAGCAGCCTCTTTTTCATTCCCTGTAAAATATCTTTAAGTAAAGTATATACTTTACTTTATATTTTATAATATTCATGTTATAATGGTTTTGTAAAGTCATTACTTTCATTTTTGTTAAATATTTTGAAATATTAAATATAATATATAAATTTAATTAAAGGAGGTTTTTACTATGGAAATTGGAGGCTTTTTCCCCTATCAACCTGTTGGCTCTGAGCCAAACAACTATGTGGAGCATACCTGCCCTGATCCCGGGGACACCGCTCATCTAATGTCCGGCCGTTGTGCCATTTATTACTGTCTGAGGGATCTGATATTAACAGATCAAAAGCGTGTGGCATATCTGCCTTCCTATGACTGCGAAACAGTTCTGGGCTGCTTTGTAAAAGCAGGATATGAAATTCATTATTATGATTTTGACAAAAATCTTTCCCCTGTGTTTGAGGAAGAGATGATCCCGCAGATCAGTGTTCTCCTTGTCTGTGGATACTATGGTTATCCTACCTATGATGAGAACTTTGTCAAAAAATGTAAAGCCAGTGGCGTTTCTGTAATAGTGGATACTACCCATACAGCATTTTCTCCATTGTCGGCCTGTCCGGATGCTGACTATATTGTCGTCAGTCTCCGAAAATGGATGGGTGTTGCCTCCGGTGGTCTTGCCATCAAGCGAAAGGGCACTTTTGGCGTAAAACCTATTCCTATCAATAAAAAACAGTTTTCCCTTAGAAATCAGGCTCTTCAATCCCGAGAGACCTACGAGCATACAGGAAATGAGGACTATAATAAAGAAGGCAATGATGTTTTCTGGAAAGCGGAATTTATGCTTCGTGAAATTTTCGATATCCAGGAAGGGGATGAAGCTTCCCTTAAAACGATTCTTCATTATCCATTCCGGGATGCGATCCGTAAACGCCAGGAAAATTACCGTTACCTTCTGGAACACCTGCCGGAACGCTCCGATATCCGCCCGGTATTTCCTTATCTTTCAGATGATATCTGTCCTATGTTTTTCCCTTTCTTTGTGGAAAACCGGGACGCCCTTATCAAGCATCTGGCAGACAGGCACATTCCGCCTAAAGTATACTGGCCTGTACCACCTTTTGTAAAGGTTGAAGACTATCCAGGAGCTCAATATATTTATTCCCATATCATGTCTGTCAGCTGTGATGAACGCTTTAACACGGACGATATGCAGAAAATTGTAGAAGCCTTTGAAAACTATTAAAGATTTTAAAGCATTTTGAGAATATCCGTTTGATAAATCTAATCAGGCCACAGACTGGAAATCACCAGTCTATGGCTTCTTCATCTTCTCAGGTTGACATCCCATCTGTCGTTTGCTACACTAAAATCACATATCTGACAAAGGAATGGGAAGTATGAAGAAGAAAAAATTATAATCTATAAACCTGTTACTAATAATGGTAATCTTATGGAGAAAAAGTTATTTGTCAATACTATCATAGCCGCATATAATGCACAGGCAGTTAATCCGGAATTGATGTTTGTAAAGCAGTCAGACAGAAATGCTGCACAGGAAAAGACTGTTTATTACACTCTTGACAATGTTAACTTCAATGAATCCCAGGAGCTTATTAAAAACAAACCACTTGAGTTCCATTTGAAGTGACAGATTCCAACCTGGTTGGTACTTCCTTTGCCGGAACAAACACAAAAGACCTGAAACTTCAATTGTACATAGAGTCTGATGACGGTACAAAAATTGAAGGAATTGGAGGAGAAAACACAAAGGTAAAAGAAATACATCTTCCGGTATATAAAGCTAGTGAAAAGCAGGCAGAATATGAAGATGGATATGTATATGTTAACAGTGAAAACGTATATGACTTTACCTTGAATGAACTACAAAACTATGAGAGTTATTTAAAAACAAGTGCAGGTTACAAGGGAAAGGTTACCCTGTATGCGAAAATTTCATGCAAGTACATTTACTACTGCACGGAAAAAGAAGCGCAATCCATTGCACAGATAAACATCTGTCAACGACAGCTCTTTGATCTGGATTGAGGTAAAAACTTTATAACCCCAAATTCTGAAAGCCTCAGACTGGTACAGTACAGCTACCCCGGTCCGGGGCTTTTGAAATGCGGAGATTATTGCCATGAGTATATTTGAGTATGACAAAGAGGAAGAAGAACAGAAACTTCAGGCAACTTATGAAAAGATTGGCGAAAAGTGAGGTGAAAAGCAAGGTGAATTAAAAAAGGCAAAAAGCATAGCCATTTCGCTTGCGCAGGAAGGAGAACCTGTAGAAAGAATAGCAAGAACCCTTGGTGAAACGGAAAAAACGATTAAAGAATGGCTGGCTGAAACGCATTAAAATTGGTTCCGCAGTATCATCAATTGAATGTTACTGTGGAACCTTTTTATATTCGTCTGCTATTTTAGCCGGGTAAGTTGGATTTTATCTGCGTATCCCTGACAGTTCGTCTTCTATCCACTTATCTGTGTTGAAGTTACTGTCAAAGAACCTGACGATCACGCCGTAAGGTTCTGTATCGCTGTTGAATGCGTTGGCTTCATCAGTGTCTACGTGCATTGCCAGGTGATAATTTCTGTGGACTCTGACTACTACATCTGCGTAGATAAGTGCGCGTCCGTAGCTTTTGGTCAGGACGAAGACTTCGTCATTGTCTTTGATATGCAGGGCAAGTGCTTCATCCGGAGTCATGTGGATGTGGCGTTTGGCTACGATGACCCCTTTGGGGATTTCGATATCACCGCATGGACCGGATAAAATACAGCCGGGAGTTCCTTCGATATCACCGGATTGGCGTATTACGCTTGGAATCCCCAGTTTTCTGGTGTCTGTAAGGGACATTTCTACCTGCGTGTCGCTGCGGAAAGGACCAAGAAGTGCCATATTTTCGAAGGTACCTTTCGGTCCTTTGACAGTCACTCGTTCCTGGCACAGATATTGTCCGGGCTGGCTTAATTCTTTGATAAAATGTGGTTTGCTTCCTTCTCCGAATAATTTTTCAAAATCTTCCTGCGAGATATGCAGATGTCTGGCAGAAGTTTCTATAGGTATTTTGATGCTCATTTATTACAATACTCCCTCAATATGTTACTTGTATATGTCTGTCCGATATCCTGTTGCCTGATGGGATACAGAGCAGTTATACTTACTTTTTAGTGTATCTCTTTAACTGGAAATATGCAATGTTTATCTTGTAAGAAGGACAATTTTCATTATTAAATAGTGTTAACTTACTTTTATCGGTTTACAAGGAGAAGTGTTCTGGGCTATAATAAGATACATTAGAATAACAGTTACTGTTCACACACCACTATCCCGCGAGGCGTTTTGGCATGAATATGCCAAAATCCCGAGACATACAAGCCAAAATTCCATTGCCGCAGGCAATTCGGAATGAATTTTGGCTAAGTTACTGTGAACGGCGTGAACAGTAACGAATAACAATTCTAAATGTGACAAAACAGAATGAAATAGTAATGTAATATCAGACTTATAGAATAATAACCAAGAAGGATTATTGAATGAGCAAAAAGAGATTTTCCGGGCTGCGTCTGATTCTTATGGTGCCTGTGGTGGTGCTTTTGGCCGGTGGACTGATCATCGGTGGAAGAGCTTTGCAGGAACCGGGGGAAGTAAGGACTCTTAAAAAGCAGGAGGTAGCGCAGACGGATGAAGGACATCGGGAGTATTATTTCGGCCTTCTTAATGAGAATGAACAGAGAGGCTACCGCGAGATCCTGGAAGGAATCAGAAGCTTTGAGGATAAATTTTATCTGTCTCTCTCAGGAGATAATGAGATAGACAGAGTGTATCATGCAGTGCTGAAGGATCATCCGGAGCTGTTCTGGGTACATAACCGGGAGAAAGTTTATAAGACGACTTATTCGGGCAGAGATTACTGTCAGTTTTCTCCGGGATATACTTATACAGAGGAGCAGAGACAGGAGATCACGCAGGCTATGGAGAATGCGTATCAGGAGGTGTTATCGCAGATTCCGGATGGTGCTGATGATTACACGAAGGTAATGACTGTTTATACTTATGTCATAGACAATACAGAATATGTGATCTCTGATGATGACCAGAGTATAGCAGGAGCTTTCTGGAAGAAACAGGCGGTATGTGCGGGCTATGCGGGAGCAGTGCAGTATCTGCTGGAGCGTCTGGATATCCCCTGTATTTATGTGGAGGGTGATGCTGCAAACAGTACCCAGGGACATGCCTGGAATATTGTAGAGCTGAACGGACAGTATTATTATGTGGATGCCACCAATGGGGACCAGCCGGACTTTCTGGAGGGTGATGCCACGCTGCTGGCAGAGCATAAGACAACGATCTATGATTATCTGTGTCCGTTCCCACAGGAGTACGAGGAGAATTATACGGCCTCTGATGAGTTTCCTGTTCCTGCGTGTACAGCGACTGACATGAATTTCTATGTGAGAAACGGCGCCTGTTTTGATACCTATGACTGGAGCAGTGTATATGACCTGTGCAGACTGCGCATTGACAGTGATGCTGCGGTGGTACGCTTTAAGTTTGGCAGCCAGGGGGCTTATGATGAGGCATATATGGATCTGATCGACAGTAATCATATCCAGGATATCGCAAAATATTATATGGAAGTCCATGGGCTGTCACAGATTTCCTATCATTACGGTGTGATCGACAATATGAAGACCTTATACTTCATGTTCTGACGGGTTTAGTTCAGTTGAGAAGACTCCCGCTTCTATCAGTGAGTTGATTATAAACTTATCTCAGTGGTAGTCTGATCTCCGACTGAAATAAATGCCCCGCAAGGATGTGCGGCGGTTCTAAGAGAAATGTGTCAGTTGATGATAAGGAACGCTATAAATATATAACTAAAAGGAGTGACTGAAAATTATGGTTAATATGACAGATATATTTGGAAATGCGTTGAGTATTGCCGGGAGTTTTATGGATTCAGATCTGGTGAATCGTTTTATGATGGTAATATTTGCAGTGATCCTTGTGTTTGGAGTGCTGAACTGTATTCTGGGATACAGGCTTCTGCGTTTCTGGATGATGCTGGGAGGTTTTCTGGTAGGCGGCGGTCTTGCGCTGGTGGTTGTACATACAATGGGAATACAGGAGAAATCAACAATGCTGATCGCAGCACTGGCGGCAGGAGTTGTGTTCGCAGTGATTGCATTTCTGATCTATAAGGCAGGTGTGTTTATCCTGGCAGCAGGTATCGGCTGGGCGGCCAGTATTTATTTCCTGCATCCTACCAGCTCCGCAGTATTTTTTGCATGTATTCTGATCGGCGTAGCTCTTGGTTCCATGGCGGTGAAATACTGCAGGGAAGTGCTGATCGTGGCTACAAGTTTGATCGGTGGTATTATGGCAGGGGTTTCCCTTGCACAGCTTGGAAATCTGGCAGATATTCCCTATGGACTGGGAATGAGTGTGGGATTTGCAGTTCTGGGTATGTTGATTCAGTTTGCTATCAACAAACCGGTTTCTGATGAAGAGGATGAAGAAACGGTTGATGAAGAAAGCACTGAGCAGATTTACAGGCGAAATCAGGACCTGAGACAAGACCAGAGTTTTGAGCAGTCTCAGGACAGAGACATGGAGGAATCAATATATGCCAGAGGACAGAAAGGACAGGCGAGAAAAAATGGCAAAAGAAGCTAAGACAAATGCAATGAGAATGCTGGACAGACAGAAGGTTAAATATGAGGCGTTCTCATATGAATGTGATGAATTTATTGACGGGGTCCACAGTGCGGATAAGATTGGAGCACCCTATGACCAGTCTTTTAAGACTCTGGTAATGGAAGGAAAGAGCGGCGGCTATTTCGTTTTTGTAGTTCCGATTGAAAAGGAAGTTGACCGTAAGGCGGCTGCAAAGGCTGTCGGTGAGAAGACAGTGGACATGATCCATGTGAAGGATATCACAAAGATTACCGGATATGTGAGAGGCGGCTGCAGCCCGCTGGGAATGAAGAAACCTTATCCTGTTGTGTTTGATGCATCTGCAGGAGAATTTGAAGAGATTTATGTGAGTGGCGGCCGTATCGGACTGACACTGAAGGTTCCCCTTGCTGATCTGCTTAAGGTGACAGGCGGAAAGCTGGCGGATATTATCATGAAGACAGAATAAAATAACAGGGTACGGCTAAGCCGTACCCTGTATTTTATTCTTTAGTTATCGGAAGCGTCCTCTTCGTTGATCTCGAATACGTGACGTTTCTTAGCCATCTCATCACTTGCCAGATATTCATCGTAAGTAGTGATCTTGTCGATCATGGTTCCGTTTGGAAGGATTTCCATGATACGGTTGGCTGTTGTCTGTACGAACTGATGGTCATGTGAGGTGAAAAGGATAACACCCGGGAATTTGATCAGACCGTTGTTCAGTGCTGTGATGCTCTCCATATCGAGGTGGTTGGTTGGCTCATCCAGGATCAGGATATTTGCACCGGAGATCATCATCTTGGAAAGAAGACAGCGGACTTTCTCACCACCGGAAAGAACGCGTACACGTTTGATGCCGTCTTCACCGGGGAAGAGCATACGTCCGAGGAATCCACGAACATAAGTAGCATCCTTGATCTCGGAATACTGTGTCAGCCAGTCTGTAATAGTAAGGTCATTATCGAACTCTGCAGTGTTGTCCTTAGGGAAATATGCCTGGGAAGTGGTAACACCCCATTTATAATTTCCTTCATCCGGTTCCATTTCACCAACTAAGATCTTGAACAGAGTAGTGATTGCCTGTTCGTTGGCACCGACGAAAGCTACCTTGTCATCATGTCCGAGTGTGAAAGAAATGTTATCCAGAACTTTTACACCGTCGATGGTCTTGGAAAGGTTCTCCACCATAAGGACTTCGTTACCGATCTCGCGGTTTGGACGGAAGTCGATGTATGGGTATTTACGGCTGGACGGACGCATATCGTCAAGCTGGATCTTTTCCAGGGCACGTTTACGGGAAGTTGCCTGTTTGGACTTGGAAGCGTTGGCACTGAATCGGGAAATAAATTCCTGAAGTTCTTTGATCTTCTCTTCTTTTTTCTTGTTGGCTTCCTTCATCTGTTTGATGAGGAGCTGGCTGGACTCAAACCAGAAGTCGTAGTTTCCGGCATAGAGCTGAATCTTGCCATAGTCGATGTCTGCTGTATGAGTACATACTTTATTTAAGAAGTAACGGTCATGGGATACAACGATGACAGTGTTGTCAAAGTTGATCAGGAATTCTTCGAGCCATTCAATAGCGGGCAGGTCAAGGTGGTTGGTAGGCTCATCCAGAAGAAGAATGTCCGGATTACCAAACAGTGCCTGCGCCAGAAGAACTTTGACCTTCTGGCTTCCTGTAAGGTCAGCCATCTGGGAATAGTGGAGATCGGTTTCAATTCCAAGACCATTCAGAAGAGTAGCAGCATCAGATTCTGCTTCCCATCCGTTCATCTCTGCAAATTCACCTTCCAGTTCACTGGCACGGATACCGTCTTCATCAGTGAAGTCCGCTTTTGCATAGATAGCATCTTTTTCTTTCATGATCTCATACAGTCTCTTGTTACCCATGATAACAGTATCCAGAACTGTATATGCATCATATTTGAAGTGATCCTGCTGCAGGAAAGAAAGACGCTGGCCCGGAGTGATAACAACGTCACCGTTGGTAGGCTCTAACTGTCCGGAAAGGATTTTAAGGAATGTGGACTTACCGGCACCGTTTGCACCGATGAGACCGTAGCAGTTGCCCTCAGTAAATTTGATATTTACATCTTCGAAGAGGGCCTTTTTACCTACGCGCAATGTAATATTGTTTGCTGAAATCATATCATACCTCTTTTTCGTGAAATTATTGTTTTGCAGTAACTGTCCGGCAGATTGTTTATGGAAAACGTATCTTTCGCAGGAAACAGTTACATTATTTCCTATTATATAAGTTACAACCGTTTATCATTGTACCGTAAATTGGGAAATTTGCAACTGTTTTTTGCTTTTTTGGGTTCTTTTATTTACAAAAAAAAGAAGCACTGTTATAATATAGAATAATATAGCCTCTTGACGGACAGAAATATGAGGCATTGATATGACAGAAATAACGATTACTGTTTCCATTGTTTTATGCAAAACAGCGATGTGGACAGTAAAGGATAATTAATTTTAGAGAGGTTGCAAAGACTATGTTTATTACAAGAGAGTGCGATTATGCAGTTCGAGTGGTACGTGCGCTTTGGGGAGAGAGCAGACTGAGCGTATCCGATATCTGTGAGAAAGAAGCAATCACAGCTCCTTTTGCCTATAAGATCCTGAAGAAACTTCAGAAGGCAGAGATCGTGAAGGGATACAGAGGCGTACATGGTGGTTATTCTCTGAACAGGGGACTGGATGAGCTGACTTTATATGAGGTTTATTCGGCGATTGATCCGGATATGTTTATCATCGAATGTCTGGATCCGAAATATAACTGTGTCAGAGACGGACAGGATGGATTGCCATGTCTGGTACATAGAGAATTGTTATCTGTACAGGATGAACTGATAAGTCTCCTTAAGAGAAAAACAATACAGCAGATCATGGAGGAGGCGTAGAGCCTCCTTTTTTTACTTTTATCTGCCTGATTTGTCCGAAATTTGGCATATCTGCATAATGTTAGTTATATGCAACTCGAAAAATGCACATATTTGCTACTGAAATAACAGAAAATCTCTGCTTTGTACCTCAGAAGATACAAAATATGTCAAAACAAATTGGACACAGGCAGAAGATTATGTTATAATCTACAATGAAATTTGAGGTATATTTTACTTATGCCTTGAAATAAATAATTAATTTTTTCATCAACCTTTAAGGAGGAAAAACAAACTATGGCAAGAAAGATGAAAACCATGGATGGTAACCATGCAGCTGCTCATGCTTCATATGCATACTCAGATGTAGCCGCTATTTACCCGATCACTCCTTCATCTGTTATGGCGGAAGCAACAGATGAATGGGCAACCCAGGGAAGAAAGAACATTTTCGGACAGGAAGTTCAGGTAACTGAAATGCAGTCTGAGGCTGGTGCAGCAGGTGCTGTACACGGATCTCTGGCAGCAGGTGCTTTAACAACAACATATACAGCATCTCAGGGTCTGTTACTTATGATCCCGAACCTTTACAAAATTGCCGGTGAGCAGTTACCTGCAGTATTCAACGTATCTGCACGTGCACTTGCTTCCCACGCACTTTCAATCTTCGGTGATCACTCCGACGTTATGGCCTGTCGTCAGACCGGATGCGCAATGCTCTGCGAATCTTCTGTACAGGAAGTTATGGACTTAACACCTGTTGCTCACCTTTCAGCAATCAAAGGTAAAGTTCCGTTCATCAACTTCTTCGACGGATTCCGTACATCTCACGAGATCCAGAAGATCGAGACATGGGATTATGAAGATCTGAAGGATATGGCAGATATGGATGCAATCGCTGCATTCCGTAACCATGCCCTGAATCCGAATCACCCATGTCAGAGAGGTTCTGCTCAGAACCCTGATATCTTCTTCCAGGCAAGAGAAGCATGTAACCCATACTACGATGCTCTTCCGGCAGTAGTACAGGAATACATGGATAAAGTTAACGCTAAGATCGGTACAGATTACAAATTATTCAACTACTACGGAGCTGCTGATGCAGAACATGTAATCGTTGCTATGGGATCTGTAAACGATACAATCGAAGAAACAATCGATTATCTTGCAGCAGCAGGAAAGAAAGTCGGTGTTGTTAAAGTTCGTCTTTACAGACCATTCTGTGCACAGGCACTCATCGATGCAATTCCGGATTCTGTAAAACAGATCACAGTTCTTGACAGAACTAAAGAGCCGGGTGCACTTGGCGAGCCACTGTACCTTGACGTTGTAGCAGCATTAAAAGACAGCAAATTCGGCGGCGTAAAAGTATTCTCCGGACGTTATGGTTTAGGTTCCAAAGATACTACACCTGCACAGATCGTAGCTGTTTATGAGAACACTGCTAAAGAGAAATTCACAATCGGTATCGTTGATGATGTTACTAACCTTTCCCTTGAGACAGGTGCTCCGATCGTAACAACTCCTGAAGGAACAACAAACTGTAAATTCTGGGGTCTGGGAGCTGATGGTACAGTAGGTGCCAACAAGAACTCCATCAAGATCATCGGTGACAACACAGACATGTACGCACAGGCTTACTTTGATTATGACTCCAAGAAGTCCGGTGGTGTTACAATGTCCCACTTACGTTTCGGTAAGAAACCGATCAAATCCACATACCTGATCCACAAAGCAAACTTCGTAGCATGTCATAATCCATCCTACGTAAACAAATACAACATGGTTCAGGAACTTGTTGACGGTGGTACATTCCTCCTTAACTGTGCATGGGATATGGAAGGTCTTGAGAAACATTTACCAGGACAGGTAAAAGCTTTCATCGCTAACCACAATATCAAATTCTACACAATCGACGGTGTTAAGATCGGTATTGAAACTGGCATGGGACCAACACGTATCAACACAATCCTTCAGTCTGCATTCTTCAAACTTACAGGAATCATTCCTGAAGATCAGGCAATCGACCTTATGAAAGCTGCTGCTAAGGCAACATACGGACGTAAGGGTGATGATGTGGTACAGAAGAACTGGGCAGCTATTGACGCCGGTGCTAAACAGGTTGTTGAGATCCAGGTTCCGGAAAGCTGGAAAGATGCTGAGGACGAAGGCCTTCATATGACTCATGCAACAGAAGGACGTCAGGACGTTGTTGATTTCGTTAACAATATCCAGGCTAAAGTAAATGCTCAGGAAGGTAACTCCTTACCTGTATCTGCATTCAAGGATTATGTAGACGGTACTACACCATCAGGTGCAGCTGCATATGAGAAACGTGGTATCGCAGTTAACGTTCCTGTATGGAATCCAGAAAACTGTATCCAGTGTAACAGATGTGCTTATGTCTGCCCACACGCAGTTATCCGTCCTGTAGCTCTGACAGCTGAAGAAGCAGCTAATGCTCCTGAAGGCATGAAGACATTAGACCTTACAGGTATGAAAGAATATAAATTCACAATGTCCGTATCCGCACTTGACTGTACAGGATGTGGTTCTTGTGTAAACGTTTGTCCAGGTAAGAAGGGTGCGAAAGCACTTGCTATGGAAAACCTTGAAGCAAGCGCAGACGAGCAGAAATACTTTGACTACACAGTGAAACTGCCGGTTAAAGAAGATGTTATCGCTAAATTTAAAGAAGCAACTGTTAAAGGCAGCCAGTTCAAACAGCCTCTGCTTGAGTTCTCTGGAGCTTGTGCAGGATGTGGTGAAACACCATACGCTAAACTGATCACTCAGCTGTTCGGTGACAGAATGTACATCGCAAACGCAACAGGATGTTCTTCTATCTGGGGTAACTCCTCACCATCTACACCATACACAGTAAACGCTAAGGGACAGGGTCCTGCATGGTCCAACTCTCTGTTCGAAGATAACGCTGAGTTTGGTTATGGTATGCTTCTTGCTCAGAGAGCTATCCGCGATGGCTTAAAAGCAAAAGTTGAAGACGTTGTTGCTAACGGAACAAACGAAGACGTTAAGGCAGCTGGTCAGGAATGGCTGGATACATTTGCTGTAGGTGCTACAAACGGCGCTGCTACAGACAAACTTGTTGCTGCTCTTGAAGCTTGCGGATGTGACAAAGCAAAAGAAATCCTTGCTCAGAAAGATTTCCTGGCTAAGAAATCCCAGTGGATCTTCGGTGGTGACGGATGGGCTTATGATATCGGATTCGGTGGTGTTGACCATGTTCTTGCTAGTGGACGTGATATCAACGTTATGGTATTCGATACAGAAGTTTATTCTAACACAGGTGGACAGTCTTCCAAGTCTACACCTACAGGTGCTATCGCTCAGTTCGCTGCAGGCGGTAAAGAGACTAAGAAGAAAGATATGGCTTCCATCGCTATGAGCTATGGCTATGTATACGTTGCTCAGATTTCCATGGGTGCTGACTTCAACCAGACTGTAAAAGCTATTGCAGAGGCTGAGGCTTATCCGGGACCATCTCTGATCATCGCTTATGCTCCATGTATCAACCATGGTATTAAGAAAGGTATGGCAAAAGCTCAGACAGAGGAAGAATTAGCAGTTAAGGTTGGATACTGGCATAACTTCAGATTCAATCCTGCAGCTGAAGGAAACAAGTTCTCTCTTGATTCCAAGGCTCCGAGCATGGAAGATTATCAGGCATTCCTTGACGGTGAGGTTCGTTACAACTCTCTGAAACGTCAGAATCCTGAGAAGGCTGCAAGACTGTTTGCTAAGAATGAGGCTGAGGCTAAGGCTAGATTTGAATATCTGCAGAAGCTGATCGCTCTTCATAGCGCTGAATAATCTTTTCGGTTTTTGAACGATTGATAAACAATAATATAAAATAAATAGATAGAGCTATTTATAGTGTCCAGACGATATATGGGCCGCGGTACTTTTGTATCGCGGCTCTTTTTATGTGTTGGAACAGGGGGACGCCGGGGAATGACAGAACATCTGAGGCTCAGTCTCGGAACCATGTAATTTCTAAGTATTTGAAAAGCCGCTAAGGGCATTCAGAAATTGCTCAAACTCGCTTTGCTCAGACAGTGAGCAATTTCTGAATAACGCGGCTTTCCAAATACTAAGAAATTACATGAACCCTCGAGATTCGCTTCAGATGTTCTGTCATTCCCCGGCTGATTGTTGACTAAGACTTAATGTCTGACGGAAGGGAGGAGTGAGGGTACATGCAAAGGGAGAGGAGAAGTTGGGATATAAAGGGATGGGGATGTGTTTGACAAGGAGGAGATATTTGATTATAATCATCATGGTGTTTTAGAGGATTGATATAGATATAGGAGTTGTTATGAGGAGATTTGCGAGTAAGGATAGTAAGAGGGATTTCTATATATTATATACGCTGGTTTTTGGGGTTATTGCGGGGTTTATTTATTATCAGTTTGCGGGGAATGGAAAGTCTTTGGTGTGGAGTCATGACGGGATTCCGCAGCATTTGAATTCTCTGGCGTATTATGGGCGGTATCTGAGGGAGGTTCTGCATACGATTTTTGTAGAGCATAAGCTGGAATTGCCTATGTGGGATATGAATATCGGGTATGGTTCGGATATTCTTACAACTTTGCATTATTATGTGATCGGGGATCCGCTGACTTTGTTGTCTGTGTTTGTGCCGGCGGATAAGACGGAGGTTTTGTATGAGGTTCTGATTTTTCTGAGGATTTATCTGGCGGGGATTTCTTTTAGTGTTTTTTGTTTTTATCATAAGAATCCGAAGCAGGCGACGTTTATGGGAACGTTGATCTATATTTTTGCGGGATGGACGATTTATGCGGCTATGAAGCATCCGTATTTTTCCAATCCTATGATTTATCTGCCGCTGGTTCTGATGGGGATTGATAAGATTTATAAGAGGGAGAAGCCATGGCTGTTTATCTGGGCGACTGCGGTTTCGGCTATGTCGAATTTCTATTTCTTTTATATGATCTGTATTTTTATGTTTATTTATGCGGCTTTCCGATATTTTGGAATTTTCAGTGAGAGAAGTGTGAAGGATGTTCTGGGATGGCTGGTGAAGTTTATCGGCTATTATGCGGTGGCTTTGATGATCGCGGCGGTTATTTTTCTTCCGGTGATCATGACGATTTTTGGTACGGACAGGTTTCAGGCTGAGAATTATGTGCCTCTTTTATATGATAAAATTTATTATGAGAAGTATCTGGGTGATCTGATCGGGGAGAATATGATCCAGTGGGGGGTTGCCGGGTATTCTGCTGTTGCTATGGCGGGTGTGTTTGTGCTTTTTTCCAGGAAGAAGAAGTACCTGGATTTGAAATTGGGATTTGGGTTGTTGAATCTGTTCTTGCTGGTGCCTTTTGCAGGGCATGTGCTCAATGGTTTCTCTTATGTGTCCAACAGGTGGATCTGGGCTTATGGGATGATGATCGCGTATATTTTTGTGAAGGCGTATCCTGAGCTGTTTACTCTGACTGTCGGGGAGAAAAAGAAGATTTTTGTTATGGTCGTGGCCTATTGTGTGCTGGCTCTGTTTGCGAAGGCTGCAAGGACGCAGAGAAATATGGCCGGTGTGCTGGTTCTGGTATTGGCTGTGTTTACGGTTACTTCTTTTGGAAATATTTTTCTGCAGGGGAAGTATATGTGCGGGCTTCTCAGTGCTTTGCTTGTGGTGAGCATTATGTTGAATGTTTCTTATCAGTATTCTTATGAGAAGGATTATCTGTCGGAGTTTGCAGCCGAAGAGGAGTCGCTGGATAAGCTGGAGTCGAATACGGATAAGGCGGTTCTTGCTGCCGGGGATTCAGGTGTCTATCGTTATGACCAGTATGGGGCATTGCCCTATGATAATACTTCTATGTATATGGGTACGAACAGTACTGCTTATTATTTCAGTCTTGCAAACAGCAGTATCAGTGATTTTTTCAGTGAAATGTATCTGAATACGCCATGGGAGCAGCATTATGAGAACCTGGACGGAAGGACGATTCTGGACAGGCTGGCTTCTGTGAAATATTTTGTGATAAGTGGTGATAATTTCCGCTATCTTTCCTATGGATATAATAAAGAGAAGGGCTCTGCAGGAAAGGGAAAAAGTGAGTGCAGGGCTTATGAGAATGAGAATGCACTGCCTCTGGGTTATACTTATGACAGTTATATTCCTGAATCGGAATATGAGAAAATGGATGTGGTAAAAAAACAGCAGGCTTTGATGGACGGTGTGGTGCTTGAGGAGAGTACACTGCCTGAGGCATCTGTTGATGCTGATAATGAGAATATCCAGTATCGTATGGAGACAGGGGATGGTTGTGCTCTGTCTAAGGGAGCAATCAGGGTGACGAAGGAAGGGGCGCAGCTGAAGCTTGTGTTCCATGGTCTTACGGACAGTGAGAATTACCTGATCGCAGATAATCTGGATTATGACAGTCTTTCACCGAGAGAACTGATTGGTAACAGTCAGTGGAAGAAGATGTCTGAGTATGACAAAAATAAGGTTCTTGATGAGGACAGCCGGTGGCGATACTGGAAGGAATCAAAGGAAGCGGCTATGACAGTCAGCTCCAATGATGTGACCAAGACCATAAAGATTTTTACGGATAAGTATAATGCCTACAGTGGACGGCATGATTTTCTCTGCAATACGGGATATTCCAGATCAGGGGTTCGTACTATGACGATCACCTTTGCCAATACAGGTGTTTATACCTATGATAAATTAAGAGTTGTGAGCCAGCCGGTGCAGGGGATTGAGGAAAAAACTGTGAAGCTGGGTGAAGAAGCTCTCGAGAATGTAAAAATGGGAACGAATGAGATTACAGGGGATATCAGTGTTTCCGAAAAAAAAGCTCTTGTGTTGTCTGTTCCGTACAGTAAGGGATTTACGGCTTATGTGGACGGGAAAGAAACGAAGCTTCAGAAGGCGAATACCATGTTTATGGCTCTGGAACTGGAGCCTGGTTCACATGAGATACGCCTGACATATTGTACGCCTTACCTGAAAGCAGGAATGCTTCTTTCTGTTCTGGGGCTGGTTATATATGTAATGCTGGTGTTCAGGAAGAAAAAGTAATCCAAATTCCATTGCTTCAGGAAAGTCTGGAATGAATTTGAGTCTCATTACTGAGAACGAAGAGAACAGTAATATACGTGCTACTATCCTGTGAAGTGTTTGACACACTGGAGCATGCAGATTGTTGGAATGGACATTTCTGTAAATTTGTGTATAATAAAGTAGAAATAAGAATTGCGGGAGCTGTAAAGTGCTTAGGAGTAAAATAACCTTTTGCCCCTGACATTATAGAAAATATTTACAGGAGTAACAGACAGTGAATGAGAAACTAGTCTGTTGTAAATGAATGAAACAAAATGAGGAATGACATCATGAGTAAATTATCAGTGGTACTTCCGGCATATAATGAGGAGCTGATGGTTGGGAAAACCTGTCGGGTGCTGGCGGAAGTTCTTACAAAAGCGAAGATTCCCTATGAGCTGGTGGTTGTAAACGATGGTTCCGGCGACCGGACATGGGAAGAGATTCAGAAGGCAGGAGAGAGGGATGCGAATGTGACAGGCGTTCTTTTTTCCAGAAATTTCGGAAAGGAAGCAGCGATTTTCGCAGGGCTTGCGCAGGCCTGTGGAAATGTGGTGGCTGTCATGGACTGTGACCTGCAGCATCCGCCGCAGACACTTATTGAGATGTACAGGCTGTGGCAGGAAGGCTATGAAGTGATCGAGGGTGTGAAGGCAGACAGAGGAAAAGAGGGCTTTTTACATAAAGAATGTGCAGGATTTTTCTATGATATCATGTCTAAGGCAACTAAGGTGAATATGAAGGATGCCTCGGATTTTAAGATGATGGACAGGAAGGCTGTGGACAGTATTCTGTCTATGCCTGAGAGGAATATGTTCTTTCGGGCTACCTCTTCCTGGGTGGGATATAAGACTACCAGTGTGGAATTTGAGGTGCAGGAGAGAGAGGCCGGCGTTTCCAAGTGGTCTCCGTGGTCTTTGGTGAAATATGCGTTCACAAATATCGTGGCATTTACTACTTTTCCGCTGCAGTTTGTTACAATCACAGGAGCGATATGTTTTATCTGTTCGCTGGTACTTATGGTCTATTCGCTTGTGCAGTATTTTACAGGTTCTGCAGTGGAAGGTTATACCACCCTGCTGATGGTGCTGCTTCTGGTGGGAAGCGCCATGATGATCAGTCTTGGAATTATTGGATATTATATTTCCAAGATTTATGAAGAAGTAAAGCGCAGACCGAGATATATTATTTCAAAAGTAATTAAGAATGGAAATATACAGGACTGAGAGGATATATTTGTATGAAGCAATGGATCAGAAAAATGTATGAAAGTTCCGTTATCCGCTATATTTTCTTTGGCGGATGTACCACTATGGTAAATCTGGTCAGCTTTTTCATTCTCAGAAATCTGAAGGTGGAGCTGAATATCGCCAATATTATTTCGATCATCCTGGCGATCCTGTTTGCCTATGTGGTAAATTCGAAGTATGTTTTTCAGGATAAATGCGAGACATTGAAGGATCATGTTCAGCCATTCTGCAAATTTGTCAGTGCCAGACTGGTCACTATGGTGATAGAGGTTGGCGGTGTATGGCTGCTTGTGTCAGTGATGGGGCTTAATGATATGATCGGGAAATTCCTGACACAGTTTATTGTGTTGATACTGAATTATGTATTCAGTAAATTTTTTGTGTTTACAACAGGGAAATCAAAATAATGAAGGAAAAGAGAGGGAAAACTCATGACTCTGGAAGAAGCTATTGCAAAGATTAAGCCATTAGATCACAATGCCATGGAAATTGCACAGAAAAGATGGGACAGTATTGCGAAACCACTGCATTCTCTTGGAAAACTGGAGACTCTTTTGATCCAGATCGCGGGAATTACAGGAAACGCAGAGGTGGATCTTTCCAGGAGAGGTCTAATCGCCATGTGCGCGGATAATGGTGTGGTAGAAGAGGGTGTGACACAGACCGGACAGGAAGTTACTGCCATCGTTGCCGAGAATTTTCTGAAATATGACACATCTGTCGGTGTGATGTGTAAGCAGAACCATGCGGAGATTTTTCCGGTGGATATGGGGATGGTGACGGATACAAAAGTCCGCACAGACCATAAAATTGCCTATGGTACACAGAATATGACCAAGGGTCCTGCCATGACAAGAGAACAGGCTGTAAAGGGGCTTGAAGCAGGCATTGACATGGTAAGGGAACTGAATGATAAGGGCTACCGGATTCTGGCAACAGGGGAAATGGGAATCGGAAATACAACTACCAGCAGTGCAGTTGCTTCTGTGTTGCTGAAACAACCGGTGGAAGAGATGACAGGGCGCGGCGCAGGTCTGACCAGCGAGGGACTTGTGCGCAAGATCAATGCGATCAAAAAAGCCATTGCATTAAATGAACCAGATCCTGAGGATGCCATTGATGTTCTGGCAAAGGTAGGCGGTCTTGATATCGCTGGAATGGCAGGTGTCTTTCTGGGAGGTGCGGTTTATGGTATTCCTGTAGTCATGGACGGATTTATTTCCTGTGTTTCTGCGCTGATCGCCATGCGTATCTGCCCGGCTGCGAGGGATTATATTCTTGCATCCCATGTATCAAATGAGCCTGCTGCCCATCTGATCCTTGAGAATATGGGGAAGGAGGCAATCATTCATGCGGATATGTGTCTGGGCGAGGGAACCGGAGCAGTAGCTTTATTCCCGATCCTTGATCTGGCAGCAGCGGTTTATCATTCTATGAGTACTTTTGATGATATCCATGTGGAACAGTATGAGGAGTTGAAATAATGCTGACGCTTGTGACAGGGGGGAGCGGGAGCGGAAAATCTGCTTTTGCGGAAGACAGGGTGCTTTCTTTCGGGGATGCACAGAGGATTTACATAGCGACCATGCACCCTTTTGATGAAGAGAGCCATAAAAGGATCGAGAGACACCAAAAGATGCGTGCAGGAAAATGTTTCGAGACAGTTGAGTGCTATACAGGGCTCAAAAATGTGAAACTGCCTGCCGGATGTGTGGTGCTTCTGGAATGTATGTCGAATCTGGTGGCAAATGAAATGTTTGAAGAGCAGGGAGCCCATGACCGGACAGTTTCGGAAGTTACAAAAGGGATTGAGAATCTGCTGGGACAGGCTGCTCATGTGGTAATCGTTACAAATGAGATTTTTTCAGATGCGGTTGTGTTTGATGGAGATATGGATTCTTATCTGGAATATCTGGGAAAAATCAATCAGGCTGCTGCGCAGAGAGCTGATGAAGTGGTGGAAGTTGTATATGGGATACCAGTCTTTCACAAATCCACAGATACCTGCAGCAATCTTTGCAAATAATACATTTGACAGGATTGACATACTATGAAAAAGAGGAATTGATCAATGAAATCTTTATGGAATAATTTTAAGGTGGCATTTGCCATGTTTTCTAAGATTCCCATGCCCCGCGCTGACTGGACAAAGGAAAATATGAAGTATATGTTCTGCTTTTTTCCGTTTATCGGAACTGTGATCGGCGGGCTGACTATGCTGGTGGCGTATCTGGGACTTCGGTTTGGGTATCAGCCGGGATTCGTGACAGCAGTGCTGGTGCTGGTACCTGTATTTGTGACAGGCGGGATCCATGTGGATGGTCTTTTGGATACTTCGGATGCCCTGAGTTCCTGGCAGGAGAGAAGCAGAAGGCTGGAGATTCTTAAGGATTCCCATGCAGGTGCTTTTGCCGTTATTACTGCGGCGGTATATTTCATTGCCTGGTACGGCGCTTACAGTCAGTTGTTTAACGGTGCAGAGAATATGAGGGTGATCGGAATTCTGAGCCTTGGCTTTATGGTTTCCAGATGTCTGTCAGGGATCGGAGTTATTACCTTTCCGAAAGCAAAGGCAGACGGTACAGTTGCTGAGTTTTCCAGAAATTCTTCAGATGTGCTCTCGAGAAATGTGCTGATCGTCTATCTGGTGCTTCTGGCTGCGGGAATGATCTTGATCCGGCCTGTATGGGGAAGTCTGGCTTTTGTGGGAGCTTTGCTGATTTTCTGGTATTATCATCATATTGCGATGAAGTACTTTGGCGGGACAACCGGGGATATTTCGGGATTTTTTCTTTGTATCTGTGAAGTTGGGATGGCATTGATCCTGGCGGTGGTTTCTAATTTTTGAGGAGAAGAGTATGGAAATGATAATCGGCGGTGCATATCAGGGAAAGACTGAATATGCCAGGAAACAGTATCCACAGTTAAGGTGGAGTGACGGCGGTTCTGTCACAGAGGAGGAACTGATGAATGCTCAGGGTGTAACTGGTTTTCAGCAGTATATCCGTAGTGAACTGGAGAATGGAAAGGATGTGTCAGATCTTGCGGAAAAAATCATCTGTAAGAATCCAGATATTGTCCTTGTCTCTCAGGAAGTAGGGTACGGGGTTGTACCTGTGGATGCTTTTGACAGAAAATACAGAGAGGCTGTAGGGCGTGTATGTACGAAGCTGGCAGCATACAGCCATAAGGTGACGCGCGTGATCTGCGGGATCGGAACGGTGATCAAAGATGATTAAGTTATGGCTGATCAGACATGGAAAAACAGAAGGGAATAAACTTTCCAGATATATCGGCACAACGGATGAGCCGTTATGTCAGGAGGGAACAGAGTTTCTGCATAAGATGGATTATCCAAAGGTTCAGGCGGTTTATGTAAGTCCTCTGAAACGATGCGTGCAGACAGCAGAGATTCTTTTTCCGGGAGAGCCGGTACATATTATTGAAGAACTGGCAGAATGCGATTTCGGAGAGTTTGAAAATAAGAACTATAAAGAGCTGGAAGGTAATCCGCACTATCAGGAATGGATTGACAGCAACGGTACTCTGCCTTTTCCGGGAGGAGAAAGCAGGGAAGGGTTTAAAAGCAGAAACCTGAGAGGATTTGACAGGGTTGTGTCCGGATGTATCCGCAGCCATGTGGCAGAGGCGGCACTTGTCATCCATGGCGGTACGATCATGAATATCATGGAAGAGTATGCAGATATACAGAAACCATTTTATGAGTGGCATGTGAGAAATGGCGGCGGCTATGAGGTGGAGCTGGATGAGAATCTATGGAAGAATGGACGAAAACAGCTCAGGGTTAATTCTGCGATTATGGAAGGATAACTCTCCTATCTTACAAAAATTGTTGACAAACCTGAAAATTTGTCATAAAATCAGCTTCATCAGAAAACAGGAAAATCAAAAAAGAACGAGGTTGTTCATTGTCATCAATGACTGCCCCGT
The DNA here is from genome assembly GCF_020553185.1 of Blautia sp. MSK18_10. NCBI lineage: Bacteria > Bacillati > Bacillota > Clostridia > Lachnospirales > Lachnospiraceae > Blautia > Blautia sp. MSK18_10. The sequence goes on from NZ_JAJCGT010000010.1 coordinate 56,474, forward strand.
TCTTTTTTTATCTGTTCACCGGAGATAGTATAAAACCTAAAAAAAATTTGAAAAACCAAAAAGTTTTTGTAAATTCTACTTGCATTATCCGGAGAAATATGTTACAGTATTAGTACATAATTCCTAAACAAAAGGTAAAAAGCAGTAGCGAATTGGTAGTTTTTAACAAGTGAAAGGAGGAACTATATGCTGGTAATTGGTAATGGAAGAATGATCACACAGGACGCATCCAACCCATTCCTGGAGAATGGTGCTGTAGCAATGGATGGTAACACCATAGTAATGGTGGGGGTAACTGAAGAGGTAAAGAAAGTTTATCCGGATGCTGAATTTGTTGATGCGAAGGGTGGGGTTATCATGCCGGCATTTATTAATGCCCATGAGCATATCTACAGCTCCTTCGCAAGAGGCTTAAGCATTAACGGATATAATCCTCAGGGATTTCTGGATATTCTGGATGGCTTATGGTGGACAGTTGACCGTCATCTGACACTGGAGCAGACAAAGCTTTCTGCATATGCTACATACATTGATTCTATCAAGAACGGTGTAACCACAGTGTTTGACCATCATGCAAGTTTTGGCCATATTACAGGTTCCCTCAATGCGATCGAGGAAGCTGCGAAGGATTTAGGTGTGCGTACCTGCCTCTGCTATGAGATTTCTGACCGTGACGGAATGGAGAAATCCAGAGAATCTGTAATGGAGAACGTGAATTTTATCAAGCATGCACTTGCAGACGACAGTGATATGATCGCCGGAATGATGGGTATGCATGCATCCTTTACAATCTCTGATGAGACAATGGCTCTCTGCAATGAACTAAAACCGGAAGGTGTTGGATATCACATCCATGTAGCAGAAGGCATTTACGATCTCCATCAGTGTCTGAAAGAGCATGGCAAACGTATTGTTGACCGTCTTCATGACTGGAACATCCTTGGACCGAAGACTTTGCTCGGTCACTGTATCTATGTGAATGAACATGAGATGGATCTGATCAAAGATACAGATACCATGGTTGTACATAACCCGGAATCTAACATGGGTAATGCATGCGGATGTCCTCCAACCATGAGAATGGTACAGAAGGGAATCCTCACAGGTCTTGGTACAGACGGATATACTCATGATATGATGGAATCCTGGAAGGTTGCAAATGTTTTACACAAACACAGCCTCTGCGACCCGAACGCAGCCTGGGGAGAAGTTCCACAGATGCTTTTTGAAGGAAATGCAAAGATTGCAAACAGATACTTTAAGAAACAGCTCGGTGTCCTGAAAGAGGGTGCGGCAGCAGACGTGATCGTGATCGATTATGATCCGCTGACACCAATGAATGAAAGCAACATTAACGGACATCTGATGTTCGGTGTAAACGGAAGCATGGTCCAGACTACTGTATGTAACGGTAAAGTCCTGATGAAAGACCGCGAAGTCCTTGTATGCGACGAGGCAAAAGTTATGGCAGACTGCCGTCAGGCTGCAAAAGAACTTGCAGATGATATTAATGGTTAATCTGTAAAGAATTGTAAAAAAGATAAGTTTTCTGCCTGGCAAAAATAAATGTAAATAAAATATAGAACGGATGGAGAGAAGCCATACCGTATGAAATAATGGAGGATCGGATTATGAGTGAAGTCATGACCTGTATGCCCTTTGAACAGTTAATGAACTGGGTATTAGAAGAAAAGAAAACAAAAGGAACAGTTTTCGGACAGCACAGAGCTTATGCAGCGGAAACTGACAGGAAGCTGAATATATTTGAGAGAAATCTGGAAACACCGATCGGACCTGCTGCAGGACCGCATACACAGTTAACACAGAACATTGTTGCTTCTTACTATGCAGGCGCACGTTTCTTTGAGCTGAAAACAGTTCAGAAGATGGACGGTGCAGAGCTTGCAGCCTGTATCAACAGACCATGTATCCTTGCAGATGATGAAGGATATAACTGTGAATGGTCTACAGAGCTTTATGTTCCTCAGGCAATGGGAGAATATATTAAAGCATGGTTTATCCTGCATGTGATCGCCAAAGAATTTAATCTGGGTGCACAGGACGGATTCCAGTTCAATATTTCCGTTGGATATGATCTTGCAGGAATCAAAGAGCCAAAGGTTAATACTTTCATTGACAGTATGATGGAAGCAAAAGATACTGAAATCTTTAAAGAATGTAAACAGTGGTTATTGGACAATGTAGATAAATTTGAAAAAGTTACAAAAGAGGATATTGAGGCGATTCCGTCTGATATCTGTAATTCCGCAACAATCTCTACTCTCCATGGATGTCCTCCAAACGAGATTGAGAGCATTGCAAATCATCTGTTTAAAGAGAAACATCTGAACACATTTATCAAATGTAACCCGACTCTCCTGGGATATGAATTTGCCAGAAAGACTATGGATGACATGGGATATGATTATATGGTATTCGGTGATTTCCATTTCAAAGATGACTTACAGTACGAAGATGCGATCCCGATGTTTAAGAGACTGCAGGCACTTGCAGATGAACTGAACCTTGCGTTTGGTGTGAAGATCACCAATACATTCCCTGTAGATGTTACAAGAAATGAACTTCCAAGCGAAGAAATGTATATGTCCGGAAAATCTCTTTTCCCATTATCCATTTCTCTTGCAGCCAGACTTTCCCGGGAATTTGACGGAAAACTCCGTATCGCTTATTCAGGCGGTGCTGATTACTATAATATCGACCGTATCGTCGGATGTGGTGTATGGCCTGTAACAGTGGCAACTACACTTCTGAAGCCGGGCGGATATCAGAGATTTACCCAGATGGCAGAGAAAGTAATGGCTAACGGTGTGAAAGAATGGAAAGGTATTGATGTAGCTGCACTTGAGCAGTTGGCCGAGGATGCGAAAAAAGATGCTCACCATGTAAAGAGCATCAAACCGCTTCCTAAGAGAAAAACAGATTCAGAGGTTCCGCTCCTTGACTGTTTCTTTGCTCCATGCGAAGAAGGATGTCCAATTCACCAAGATATCACAACCTATGTGAAGCTGGCAGGAGAAGGCGATTATGTACAGGCATTAAGAGTTATCCTTGAGAAAAATGCACTTCCATTTATCACAGGTACTCTCTGTGCGCACAACTGTATGTACAAATGTACACGTAACTTCTATGAAGAACCTGTAAATATCCGCAACACTAAGCTCATCGCAGCACAAAACGGATATGATACAGTGATCGGTGAGATCAAAGCAGGCACAGCAGACGGTAAGAAAGTAGCTGTTGTAGGTGCAGGTCCTGCAGGTATTGCTTCTGCATACTTCCTTGCAAGAGCAGGTGCTTCTGTAACAGTATTTGAGAAAGAAGAGAAAGCCGGCGGCGTGATCCGTTATGTGATCCCGGGATTCCGTATCTCTGATGATGCAATCGATAAAGATGTTTCCTTCATCCAGAAGATGGGTGTGGAGATCAAAACAGGTACAGAAGTGAAATCTGTACAGGAATTAAAAGCACAGGGTTATGACGCAGTGATCGTTGCAACAGGTGCAAATAAACCGGGTACTCTGAAGCTTGAAAAGGGTGAAACCATCAACGCTCTGAAATTCTTAAGAGATTTCAAAGCAACTGACGGTAAGGTTGCGCTGGGTAAAAACGTAGTTGTGATCGGTGGCGGTAACACTGCCATGGATACTGCAAGAGCTGCGAAACGTACAGAAGGTGTAGAACATGTTTACCTGGTATACAGAAGAACCAAACGCTATATGCCAGCAGCAGAAGATGAGTTACTGGAAGTACTGGAAGAGGGCGTAGAGTTCAAAGAACTTCTTTCTCCTGTATCTCTGGAAAACGGCAAACTGCTCTGTAAGAAGATGGAACTTGGCAGCATGGATGCTTCCGGACGTGCAGGTGTAACAGAAACGGGCGAAACAGAAGAAGTTTTGGCTGATACAGTGATTGTTGCAGTTGGCGAGAAAGTTCCGACTGAGTTCTATGAAGCAAATGGTATTGCGGTCAATGAGCGTGGAAAAGCCCGCATCAATGATAAGACAATGGAGACAAGTGCAGAAGGCGTTTACGTTGTCGGTGACGGTGCAAGGGGAGCTGCTACGATCGTAGAAGCGATCCGCGACGCACAGGTTGCTGCAAAAGCAATCCTTGGACATGATATTGTAAAAGGACAGCCTGTACCGAGAACAGAAAAAGACTGTTACTCCAAAAAAGCAATACTCAAAGAAAGCAAGGATGCTGCGAACGAAAGTGAGCGCTGTCTGACCTGTAATAAAGTCTGTGAGAATTGTGTAGATGTATGTCCAAACAGAGCAAACATCTCCATCAAAGTTCCGGGAATGGCAATGAATCAGGTGATCCATGTAGATTATATGTGTAACGAATGCGGCAACTGCAAGAGCTTCTGTCCATATGCAAGTGCACCGTACAAGGATAAATTCACATTATTTGCTTCTGAGGCAGATATGGCAGACAGCACAAATGATGGATTTGCAGTGATCAATCCGGAGACAAAAGAGTGCAAGGTTCGTCTCCTTGGTCAGATTTCCGACTGCAAGGCAGATGATGCAAATGATAAGTTGTACGAAGGTCTTCGCAGACTGATCTGTGCAGTAATCGATGATTACAGCTATCTGATCATGAAATGATGATCCTAGTACATCGTTTTCGAAATAACTATACCACTCACTTGTCTGCGAATCCGATTGCACAGGTCTAAAAGCCTCAGCGTAGCCCGCTACGCCTGCGTTTTTATACCAGCACACTCGAATCCGCATCCTACGCGATTGGTATAGTTATTTACGAAACGCTGTACTAGAGCGTGTCTGAAAACAGGAATAAAGAGCTGTAAAATAATTTTAAATTTGTAATATCAGATAACTTATAAAGAAATATTTAACTCTGTCCACAGCAGAAAAAGGCTGTGGACAGCGTTGCATATCAGGCTGAATCGCGGCCGCATGTTACTTTTATAATAAATTCATGCGGTATCACAGGCAGATAAAAAACAGAAAGAGGTAAACTCTGGCTGACTGCCCTAATTGGCAGACGTGCGAAAAAGAAAGGAGAGTCCGATATGGCAGTATTTACAGTCAATGGACAAAAGGTCGAACCGACCGGAAATCAGAAACTACTGCGCTTTTTGAGGGATGAACTTCATCTGACTTCAGTGAAGGACGGCTGCAGTGAAGGAGCCTGCGGAGCCTGTACAGTTATAATTGACGGAAAAACATGCAAGGCATGTGTGCCGGACACAGATTTACTGGATGGCAGGACAGTGATCACAGTAGAAGGACTGACTGAATGGGAGAGGGAAGTCTATACCTACGCTTATGGAAAAGCAGGTGCTGTTCAGTGTGGATTCTGTATTCCGGGTATGGTAATGTGTACAAAGGCTCTTCTGGACGTGAACAAAGAGCCCACAGATGATGAGATTAAATATGCACTGCGCAATAACTATTGCCGCTGCACGGGCTATGTAAAAATTATGGATGCAGTAAGGCTGGCTGCGAAAGTTTTAAAGACGGGTGTGATCCCGGATGATCTGGATCCGGACTGGAATATAGGACATAGAGTATCCAGAGTGGATGTGGAGGAGAAAGTACTGGGAACCGGCAAATATCCGGATGATTTTTACTTTGACGGAATGCTGTATGGGGTGGCACTCAGAAGTAAATATCCACGTGCACGTGTACTTGAGATCGATACAGCAGCAGCAAAGGCACTTTCCGGGGTAGAAGCGGTATTAACAGCAGAGGACATTCCGGGAGAGAATAAGATCGGACATCTGAAACATGATCAGTATTCACTGATACCTGTAGGGGGTCTGACACATTATCTCGGAGATGCCATTGCCGTTATTGCTGCAAAAGACAGAGAAACAGCTGAGAAAGCTAAGAAACTGATCAAAGTAAAATATGAAGTGCTGCCTCATATTCGTACAATTGAGGAAGCAGCGGCAGAGGATGCACCGAAGGTATTTGATGAAGAAGAAAATAATATCTGTGCACATAAACATATCAGCAGAGGAAATGCAGATGAAGCAATCCGTAATTCCAAATATGTGATCAGTCATCATTTTGAAACCCCATGGACTGAACATGCATTTCTTGAGCCTGAGTGCGCAGTGGCTTTGTATGATGAGGACGGAGATATTTTAGTATATTCCACAGATCAGTCTGCACACCAGACATTACATGAGTGTTCCCTGTTACTTGGAACGGACAGAGTAAAGGTACAGAATGCACTTGTAGGCGGCGGATTCGGCGGAAAGGAAGATATGACAGTACAGCATCTGGCTGCGCTGCTCACTTATGCTACTAAGAAACCGGTGAAGATGAAACTGACCAGAGCAGAATCCCTGCTGGTTCATCCGAAGCGTCATCCGTTTTATATGGATATGACCATGGGCTGCGATGAGAACGGCAATATCATGGGGGTAAAAGCGAAAGTAGCATCAGATACAGGTGCATTTGCCTCACTTGGCGGTCCTGTGCTGGAACGTGCATGTACTCATGCGGCAGGTCCCTATCATTATGAGAATTTCGAGATTGAAGGAACTGCTTATTATACCAACAATCCGCCTGCCGGAGCGTTTCGCGGTTTTGGTGTAACCCAGACCTGTTTTGCAACAGAAACCCTACTGAATATGATGGCAGACAAAGTAGGTATCACTCCATGGGAAATCCGTTACCGCAATGCGATCCGTCCCGGTGAGACGCTTCCGAATGGTCAGATCGTAGATAATTCCACAGGTCTTGTGGAGACACTGGAAGCTGTAAAGAAGAAGTATGACGCTGCTCTGGAAGAAGGAAAACCGGTGGGAATCGGCTGCGCCATGAAGAATGCCGGTGTCGGTGTCGGTATCCCGGATACAGGCCGCGTGAAACTCGTATTTGAGAAAGATAAAAAGCTGCACATCTATTCCGGTGCTTCCTGTATCGGCCAGGGACTTGGTACAGTCCTGACACAGATGGTAGTCACCAATACAGATCTGAAGCATGAAGATATTGTATATGAGAGAAGTAATACCTGGTTCGCACCGGATTCAGGTACAACTTCCGGTTCCAGACAGACTCTGGTAACAGGGGAAGCCTGCCGCAGAGCCTGCGATAAGGTTATGGAGGACCGCAATGCAGGTAAGACCATTGATGATGTGATCGGTAAAATTTATTATGGGGAATATCTTGCAAAGACAGATCCTCTTGGCGCAAATGTGCCGAATCCTGTTTCCCATGTAGCCTACGGCTATGCGACGCAGATGTGTATCCTGGATAAGAAAACAGGTAAGATTGAGGAAATGGTTGCTGCTCATGATGTGGGCAAAGCAGTCAATCCACTGTCCTGTGAAGGCCAGATCGAGGGCGGCGTAGTGATGTCCATAGGATTTGCACTGAGAGAGCGTTATCCGATCGATGAGAACTGTAAACCAATTGACAAGTATGGATCGCTTGGTCTGTTCCGCTCTCATGAGATTCCGAAAATCGATGCCATCGTTGTTGACAAACCGGGACTGAATGTAGCCTGTGGTGCCATTGGAATCGGTGAGATCACCTCTATCCCAACTGCACCTGCAATTGCAGATGCATATTTCAGATGGAATGGTGAAAGACAGTATAGTCTTCCTCTGACCGGAACACCATATGAAAGGAAGTGCTGAATATGGCAGTAAAGAAGAAATTTCCATATCGCGCGGCTGTAGTTGCATGTAATGGGGGGTGCAGATCAGCCGAAGGTGAGGCCGGCTGTGCAGATGGATGTATCGGATGTAAAGCCTGTATAGATAAATGTAAATTCGAAGCCATTTCCATCAATGAGTATGGTGTGGCGGAAGTAGATGAGGAGAAATGCATTGGCTGTGGTGCCTGCGCAAAAGTCTGCCCACAGAAAGTGATCCATGTCCATGAGTGTGCAAATTACATTGTGGTAAAATGTTCCAATAAGAAAAAAGGTGCAGAAGCAAAGAAACAGTGTGACGTCAGCTGTATCGGCTGCGGAATCTGCGAGAAGACCTGTACAGCCGGTGCGATAAAAGTAAAAGACAGCTGTGCTGTGATCGAGGAATCCATATGTCTGAGCTGTGGTATGTGCGCAGTGAAATGCCCAAGACACGTTATCCATGACCTGCATGGAATATTGACAGAAATACGTTAAGTAAATCAGGTTACTGTTCACTTTGTTCTTAGTAATACATTGCAAAGGATATTCTCAGTGAACAGTAACCCAATCAAACAACTTCGTTAATAGGAAAATAATACGTAAAAATTGAATAAAAGATTGCAATTTCATATCCAAATATGCTATACTTAAATCAGAAAACAGATAACAATTATGCAAATAAAAAGTAAATTCGCCTGATGTCAGAAAAAAGGTGAAGGAAAGTAGCATGGTTCGGAGCCGGACATAAGTCCTGAGGGGAACAGACAGATACCTTGGGGTGTGTCCGGCTCCTTCTATATAATAACCAAAAATAAATACAGAGAAGGTGAAAACATGATTGGAAAGAGTGTTCCAAGAGTAGATGCCTATGACAAAGTTACAGGACGTGCAAAATTTACTGATGACCTGGTTCCTGCCAACTGTCTGGTGGCAAAAATCTATCACGCAAAGATCGGAAACGGTATCGTAAAATCAATCGATACCAGTAAAGCAGAGGCTCTGGACGGCGTAGTAAAAGTGGTTACTTTTAAAGACGTACCGAATCATTGTTATCCTACGCCGGGACATCCCTGGTCTGTGGAGCTGGCACATCAGGATGTTGCAGACCGCAATATCCTTACCGGAAGAGTCCGTTATTACGGAGATGATATTGCTGCTGTAGTGGCAGAAGATGAAATCACAGCCCAGAGGGCATTGCGCCTGATCGAAGTTGAATATGAAGAATATCCGGTAGAAATCCATCCGCGTAAATCCATGTATGGAAGCAAACCGCCAATCCATCTCGACAAAAAGGATAATGTACTTGTCCGTTCCAATTACTTTATCGGAAATGTGGAAGAAGGGCTGAAGGAATCCGAAACAGTTATAAAACGCAGTTATAAAACCCCGATCGTGCAGCACTGCCACATTGAGAATCCGATTTCCTGTGCATACATGGAAAATGGCAGGATCATAGTTGTGACTTCCACTCAGATTCCGCATATTGTCCGGCGTGTGATCGGGCAGGCTCTTGGAATCCCATGGGGAAAGATCAGAGTCATTAAGCCATACATAGGTGGAGGATTCGGAAATAAGCAGGATGTGCTGTATGAACCGTTAAATGCGTTTCTTACCACGCAGGTTGGCGGCAGACCGGTCAAACTCGATATAACCAGAGAGGAAACTTTCTGCAACACCAGAACCCGTCATTCTATTGAGTATGATCTGACGGCAGGTGTTGACAGTGAGGGGCATCTTCTGGCAAAGGATATGCTGGCTATTTCCAATCAGGGAGCATATGCCTCCCATGGACACGCCATAGCAGCCAATGGCCTGACTGCCTGGAGGCTGCAGTATGCATGTCCGAATATCAAAGGAGAAGCATATACTGTCTATACGAATACACCGGTAGGCGGAGCGATGCGTGGATACGGGATCCCGCAGGTATGTTTTGCAATTGAGTGCTTTATGGATGATATTGCAAAAGAGATCGGGATGGATCCTCTGGAGTTCAGAAAGAAAAATCTTATCAAAGGATATTATGAGGATGCTTACCTGAAGCCGATCGCAGCAAACACCAACGGGATTTTTGAATGTCTGGAAAAAGGTGCAGATTATATCCACTGGGAAGAAAAACGAAAAGAATATACAAACCAGACAGGTAATATCCGCAGAGGCGTCGGAATGTCACTTTTCTCCTATAAGACGGGTGTATGGCCGATCTCACTGGAAATTGCAGGTGCAAGAATGACTCTGAATCAGGATGGAAGTGTTGGCCTGATGCTGGGAGCTACTGAAATCGGTCAGGGTGCTGATACGGTATTTTCCCAGATGACGGCTGAGGTTTTAAATATGGATATCAGTGATATTCATATCCAGACAGTCCAGGATACTGATGTAACGCCATTTGATACCGGTGCCTATGCATCCAGACAGTCGTTTGTAACAGGAACAGTTGTTAAAGACTGCGCAAATCTTCTGAAGGAAAAGATTCTGGCTTATGCAAAAGAGCTGCTGCCTGAAGAGACAAGGAAACTGAGGCTTGATCATGGATGGATCATGGCAGGAAAGGATCCGGCAATATCTCTTGGAAATCTTGCATTGGAGAGTTATTACAGTCTTGGCAATTCTTCTGTTATTACAGCAGAGGTTTCCGAGCAGGTAAAGAAAAATACGATTGCCACAGGATGCTGCTTTGCTGAAGTGGAAGTTGATATAAAGCTTGGCAAGATCAAAATCCTTCATATCATTAATGTGCATGACAGCGGTAAGCTTATTAATCCGAAACTGGCTGAAATGCAGGTACAGGGCGGTATGTCTATGGGAATGGGATACGGTCTGTCAGAGCAGCTCATTCTGGATGAGAAAACAGGAAGACCACTGAACGGAACCCTGCTGGACTATAAACTGATGACAATGATGGATACTCCTGATATCAAGGCAGATTTTGTGGAACTTGATGATCCGATTGGACCTTTCGGAAACAAAGCACTGGGTGAACCGCCGGCAATTCCGGGTGCACCGGCAATCCGTAATGCAGTACTTCATGCAACAGGTGTAGCCTTTAATGAAAATCCTCTGACACCACAGAGACTGATCGATGGCTTTATAAGGGCCGGACTTATTTAGAGGGGAGGGGATTTTATGTACGATATTGAGAACTATTATCAGGCTGAAAGTGTAAAAGATGCTGTGAGATTACTGAATGAACATCCGGATGCCAGGATCATTTCCGGAGGAAGTGATGTGCTGATCAAAATCCGGGAGGGAAAATTTGCCGGAACTTCTCTGGTGAGTATCCATGGGATCAAAGAAATCCAGGGTGTAAAAATGGCGGATAACGGAGATATTTATATTGGTGCCGGAACTGTCTTCTCACATATAACAAATGATGCAATTATCAGGAAATATATTCCGGTTCTTGGCGAGGCTGTAGATCAGGTAGGAGGACCACAGGTACGAAATATTGGTACTATCGGTGGAAACATCTGCAACGGAGCAGTCAGTGCGGACAGTGCACCGACCGTATTTTCCCTGAACGCACTGCTGAGGCTGGAAGATGGAAAGGAAGGCCGTCTTGTACCTGTAAAAGATTTCTATCTTGGACCCGGCAGGGTGGATCTGCGGCAGGGAGAGATCCTGGCCTATGTGATCATTCCTGCAAAAGAATATGAAGGGTATCATGGTCATTATATTAAGTATTCCATGCGAAATGCCATGGATATCGCAACGATCAGCTGTAGTGTGGTGAGCAAGGTAGATCAACAGGCAGGAGTGATAGAAGATGTGCGCATTACCTTTGGAGTTGCAGCTCCGGTTCCGTACCGCTGCACAAAGGCAGAAGAGGCTTTGAAGGGCATGAAGATAGAAGAAAGCCTGTATGAAAAGACAGCACAGCTGATCCGGGAGGAAATCAATCCGAGAGATTCCTGGAGAGCATCCAGGGCATTTCGTCTTCAGATTGGCGGAGAAATTGCGGCACGGGCATTGAGACGTACCGTAGAACTTGCAGGAGGTGACCGCATATGAAAAAGCAGATGCAGCTTGTACGATGTACAGTAAACGGAAGAGAAGTTGAAGAATATGTAGATGTAAGGGAGTCACTGCTTGATATGCTTCGCAACCGGCTTGGACTAACTTCTGTAAAAAAGGGCTGTGAAGTAGGAGAATGTGGTGCCTGTACAGTAATCATAGACGGAGAGACTATTGACTCCTGTATTTATCTGGCAGTCTGGGCGGAGGGTAAAAATATCCGTACACTGGAAGGTCTGGAGAAAAACGGAGAACTTACCAGGATTCAGGAGGCATTTATCGAAGAAGGTGCCATACAGTGCGGTTTCTGCACTCCCGGATTTATCATGTCTGCCACTGTTTTACTGGAACGTGGAGAGAAATTATCAAGAGATGCTATTCGGAAACATATGGCAGGAAATCTCTGCCGCTGCACAGGTTATGAGAACATTGTAAATGCGGTGGAAAAAGTAATGGATGAAAATGAGACAAGAAGAGGAAAGACAGTAAGATGACAAACAGATACACAAATGTCCCAAAATCTGACAATAAACCGGAAAATGTTGTAATAATAAGAGGTGGCGGTGATCTGGCCAGCGGTACGATCCACAGATTATACCGATGCGGCTACCGTCTTCTGGTACTGGAATGTGAGAAACCCACTGCGATCAGGCGAATGGTTTCTTTTTGCGAGGCTGTTTACGACGGGCAGTCTTCTGTGGAAGGAGTTCTCTGCAGAAAAGTTGACAGTGTAGAGGAATGCGAGGCAGTCTGGAAAGCCGGGGAGATTCCTCTTATGGCAGACACAGAAGGAACTGTCCTTAAGAAATACAGACCTGCAGCACTGATAGATGCAATTCTTGCAAAAAAGAATCTTGGAACCACCAGAGAGATGGCAGATCTAACCGTTGGTCTTGGACCGGGATTTGTGGCAGGTGAGGATGTGGATTATGTAGTGGAGACTATGAGAGGCCACAATCTTGCCAGAATCATCACAAAAGGCGCTGCTATGCCAAACACAGGAGTTCCGGGTATCATTGGAGGATTTGGAAAAGAGCGCGTGCTCCATGCTCCTGCTGCAGGGGAAATCCATTGTATCTCAAAGATTGCAGATATCGTGGAGAAGGATCAGGTCCTTGCCTGGATCGGAGATACACCTGTCAGGGCTTCTCTTACAGGAGTTTTGCGTGGCATGATCAGAGATGGATTTACAGTGCCGAAGGGGATGAAAATTGCAGATATTGATCCGCGCAAAGAACAAAAGAAAAACTGTTTCACGATTTCCGACAAAGCCCGCTGTATTGCCGGCAGTGTATTGGAAATCCTGCTTTCAGAAGGAGTGATGCCATATGAAGCACCAGGTCGATTTTCTGGAACTGCTGCAGATTGATTATGAAAAATACCCTGTGATCGCTGTAGTTGGCGGCGGCGGCAAAACCAGCCTGATCTACCGTCTTACAGATGAACTGATCGATAAGGGAAAGAGAGTGATCATTACCACGACCACCCATATGGCAGGAGAATCTGAACTTCCGTTTGCCAGGGGCGGAGATGCAGTCAGGGTAAAAGAACTTCTGGACAAAGAAAGATATGTGATTGCTGCGGAATATGAGGAGGACACCGGTAAATATGCGTCTCTGACAGAAGAAAAACTGGAAGAACTGAGAGAATTGTGCGATGTAATGCTTGTGGAAGCGGACGGAGCAAAGCATCATCCGGTAAAAGTCCCGGAGAAATGGGAGCCTGTAATCCCCAGATGTGCGGACATTGTGATCAGTGTGATCGGGCTGGACTGTCTGGGGCAGCCAATCAGTCAGAGTGCTTACCGTATGGAACGTACCTCGGAATTTCTCAGGAAAAGTCTGGAAGCTCCGATCACTGAAGAAGATATTGTAAAGATTGCGACTTCTATCTGTGGACTTTTTAAGGATGTGGAAGAAAGAGTATACAGAGTGTATCTGAACAAGTCAGATATACTCAGAGAGAAAGAACCTGCAGAGCACATTGTTGAGGAACTGGAAAGGAAGAATACAGTAGCGGCTTACGGAAGCCTTTTGGAGGAATAAATTATTTTGAAAATTGCAATGATCATGCTGGCGGCTGGAAACAGCCGCCGTTTTGGGGCAAATAAACTGTTATATGAAATAGACGGAATACCTATGTATCGACATGTGCTGGAACAACTGGATGATACAAAGAAGAAAATAGAAAATATCTATTCGGAATATTCAGATATTACAGAGGATAATAATTCAGATATTGTTCAGTTAAATAACCTGTACAGAAATAATATTACAGCAAAAATAATCTGTAATATTATTGTTATTACTCAATATGACGCCATTGCAGAAGCAGTGAAAACAAAGGAAATACAGGTTTTGTATAATCCCCATCCGGAAGATGGAATTTCTTCCTCTGTAAAAATCGGTCTGAATGCCAGCCTGGATGCAGATGCAGTGCTTTTTACTGTGTCTGATCAGCCCTGGCTTACCAGTGAGACAATCTGTGAACTGATCCATGTGTTTTTAAACACTTCCAAAGGAATCGCCTGTGTTTCCTGTCAGGGGAAAATGGGAAATCCATGTATTTTTGACAGGAAATATTACAATGAGCTGCTTTCTCTGGAAGGGGATAAAGGCGGTAAAAAAGTGATCATGAAACATCTGGATGATACGCAGATTTATGAGATAGAAGCAGGCAGGGAACTGGAAGATATTGATTATTATGAATCTATAGCAGTCCACTAGTACATCGTTTCGTAAATAACTATACCAATCGCGTAGGATGCGGATTCGAGTGTGCTGGTATAAAAACGCAGGCGTAGCGGGCTACGCTGAGGCTTTTAGACCTGTGCAATCGGATTCGCAGACAAGTGAGTGGTATAGTTATTTCGAAAACGATGTACTAAAGTGTGTCTGAAAAATGCTTTCCGCAAGATGTATGTCAAAATATACCGAAAAGTGGGGCGTGCAGATTGCAGGAATGATTTTCCAGACACTCTGGTCCACTCATCACAAAAAAAGTTCCGGGCGAGGTCACCGGAACTTTTTTTGCGCAATTATTTTGCTATATGGCAGATATCCTGAATATGTGGCAGTTATATATATCAGTATTAAACAGCTGATATATAATAAGATATCTGCTGAACAGATTAAAGATGGATTTTGGTTCCGGTTTTTCCCTGGATACCGTCTTTGGCTTTCTGAAGTAAAGTGATCATGGCAGTTCTTCCTTCTTTGGAGCTTGCAAAATCAACGGCAGCCTGAACTTTCGGGAGCATGGAACCTGGGGCAAACTGTCCCTCATTAATATATTTCTTAGCGTCATCTACAGTAATGTCATCCAGCCATTCTTCGTTTTCCTTGCCGAAGTTTACAGCAACCTTCTCCACTGCTGTAAGAATGATAAGCATATCTGCATCCAGCTCTTTAGCCAGGAGACAGCTTGCATAATCCTTATCAATAACTGCTGATGCACCTTTGAGATGATGTCCGTTAAGAACAACGGGAATTCCGCCGCCACCGCAGCAGATAACGATTTTATTTGCATCCACAAGACTGTTGATCGCATCCTGTTCAACGATTTCAACAGGCTTTGGAGATGCAACTACACGACGATAACCACGCCCTGCGTCTTCTTTCATGATATGTCCATATGCCTTGGCCTGATGGTCTGCTTCCTCTTTTGTCAGGAATTTGCCGATCGGCTTGGATGGATTTTCAAAAGCAGGATCATTGGGATCTACACGAACCTGAGTGACAACAGTGACGACAGGTGTGCGGACAAATCCTCTGATTCGAAGTTCCTCTCTCAAAGCATTCTGCAGATCATATCCGATGTAAGCCTGACTCATGGCAACACAGACAGAGAGAGGAGTGTTTGGCTGATTCTCATCTTCTCTGGAGAGAGCAGACATGGCATTGTTGATCATGCCAACCTGTGGCCCGTTTCCATGTACAACAACAACCTGATGACCTTCTTCGATCAGATCACATAATGCTTTTGCAGTAGTTTTTACAGCTACCATCTGTTCCGGGAGAGTATTTCCCAGAGCGTTCCCACCGAGCGCAATAACGATTCTTTTTCTTGTAAACATTTGTAAAAACCTCCTGATTTTAAAGGCAAAGAGGGCCGCCGCAATAAAGATTGTGTGCTTTCTGCGACAGCCCCGCCTGCTATACAATATGATGAGTACTATTTTTCAATATATTTAAATTCTGAAACTGCTTTCAAAATTAAATATCTGTTTGAAAGCAGCTGGAATATTACTGCAATCCAACTGTTAATCTGCGCCTGATTATTTCAGGATTCTTGGAGCTGCTTTGACTTCAAGTTTCTTCAGGATATCCTGTGGATTTTCAAATTTGGAAAGCATGATCATAGCAGCGATGATGTATGGTTTGAAGCTTGCTTCTTTGTATAACGGGATTCTGTAACGATCGAATACAGAAGCGTCAACCTCACCTGTTTCGCAGCTTACACCTGTAATATCAGCCGGCAGGCAGTGCAGGTAAAGAGCTTTTCCGTCTTTTGTTGTTTTCATAAGTTCTTCTGTGCAGGCCCAGTCTTTGTGCTGTGCATTCTGTGCAAGAAGTTCTTTCTCTAATTTATCGATTCCGTCGAAGTCGCCTTCTGCATAAAGGTCTGTACGTTTTTCCATAGCTGCAAATGGAGCCCAGCTCTTTGGATATACGATATCAGCATCTTTGAAAGCTTCAGCCATATCGTTTGTCTTTGTGAAGGATCCGCCATTTTTCTCAGCATTCTTTTTGGCGATCTCTTCAACTTCCGGCATTACATCATATCCTTCCGGATGAGCAAGAACAACGTCCATGCCGAAACGTGTCATCAGACCGATAACGCCCTGCGGAACGGAGAGTGGTTTACCATAGGATGGAGAGTAAGCCCATGTCATAGCGATCTTTTTGCCTTTCAGATTCTCAACACCGCCGAATTCATGGATGATGTGGAGCATATCTGCCATACACTGTGTCGGATGGTCAACGTCGCACTGAAGGTTTACAAGAGTAGGTCTCTGCTCAAGGATACCGTCTTTGTTTCCTTCTGTAACAGCTTCCATGAATTCTTTCTGGTAAGCATGTCCTTTTCCGATGTACATATCATCACGGATACCGATCACATCAGCCATGAAAGATACCATGTTTGCTGTTTCGCGAACAGTTTCACCATGAGCGATCTGAGATTTCTTTTCATCAAGATCCTGTACTTCCAGACCAAGAAGGTTACATGCGGAAGCAAAAGAGAAACGTGTACGTGTGGAGTTATCGCGGAAGATAGAGATTCCAAGACCACTCTCGAATACTTTTGTGGAGATATTGTTCTCTCTCATGAAACGGAGAGCATCAGCAACTGTGAAAACAGCTTCCAGTTCATCATCTGTTTTGTCCCATGTCCAGAAGAAATCGTTGTTGTACATTTCTTTGAAGTTTAAGCTGTTTAATTTATCAATGTAATCCTGTAATGTTTTCATAAAATCAATACCTGCTATGCTTTGATAGCTTATCCTTTCCTGATATGAAATAATTGAATCTCTGCGTTTGTCAGAACACCGGTTATCCGGCTGTATCTGTTTATCTTGTGTCCCTGCCTGTTACAGCAGGGATTCTGTCCGGACACATATTAAGCCTTTAGGATGATAGGAAATCCGTCGCCTAAAAAAATTTGAAAATTTATTTATTATTTGCAGTATGCAGTTGGAAGAGCAGCGTATACAGCAGCGCATCTTACAAGGTCGATCTTCCATGTTTTTTCGTTCGGAGCATGAGCCTGTGCTTCTGCACCAGGTCCGAATCCGATACAAGGAATGCTGTTACGTCCCATGATTGTTACACCGTTAGTAGAGAATGTCCATTTGTCTGTAAGCGGACGAGCTTTTCTCATGCCTTCTGTCTCAGTATTTCCGAGACGCTCTTCGCCGTACAGTCCTTTATATGCTTCTTCCAGAGCCTGTGTTACTTTGTGATCTTTCGGGATTACCCATGTCGGGAAGTAGCACTCGATCGGATATACAAGGTCTGTATAGGACGGACGGTTGTATTCATACATGGATACTGTTACGTCGTCGCCATATTTCTGTACAGCCGGAAGAGCACGGATCTCATCCAGGCAGCTTTCCCATGTTTCGCCTGCTGTCATACGACGGTCAAGAGATACAGAGCAGGAGTCAGCTACTGCACAGCGGCTTGGGGATGTGAAGAAGATTTCGGAAGTAGTAACAGTACCACGTCCAAGGAAACGTGCTTCTTCCCATTCAGGGTTGTATTTCTCATCAAGCATTTTTACAAGACCTTTGATCTCTGTGGTATCAGCAGCATCATTTTCGTTTAATGCGCGGATATCCTGGAGAATATCAGCCATTTTGTAGATTGCATTGTCACCACGTTCCGGAGCGGAACCATGGCAGGAAACACCCTTTACATCTACACGGATTTCCATACGTCCACGCTGTCCTCTGTAGATACCGCCGTCTGTTGGTTCTGTGGAAACAACGAATTCAGGACGAACACCATCTTCATGGATGATGTACTGCCAGCAGAGACCGTCACAGTCTTCTTCCTGTACAGTACCTGTCACAAGTACCTGATATTTATCGTTTAAAAGACCAAGGTCTTTCATGATCTTAGCACCGTATACTGCAGAAACAATACCGCCCATCTGGTCAGATGTTCCACGTCCGCCGATTTCTTCATCAGATTCGAAACCTTCGTATGGATCAAATTCCCAGTTCTTGATATTACCGATACCGACTGTATCAATATGAGCGTCAAAACCAATGAGAGTTTTACCTGTTCCCATGTAGCCGAGGATATTGCCCATCGGATCGATCTGAACTTTGTCGAATCCGACTTTTTCCATTTCCTCTTTGATTCTCATGATATGTCCTTTTTCTCCGCAGCTTTCGCCAGGAATGCGAACCAGATCGCGAAGGAACTTAGTCATATCATCCTTATAACCCATTGCAGCTTCGTTAATTTTTGCGTAATCCATTTTTTTACCCTCCCAATATGTATAAAATATTATGATGTTAGGGTCAAAAGGTATTTTGCCCCTAATCTGATATCATATTATTAGTTACTGGTATATCATTTTCGAGATAACCATACCACTTACCTGTCTGTGTTCACCAAAAACATCATTTACTTAAAGATTCGTCTGTTCCGTATAATCCGTCCCATACGATCTCGCGATAGCGAACAGGATCAGTGTCACCTTCTGTGGAAATAACAAGTACTACGGAATTCTCATCCAGTTTCAGCGCTTCTTTTAAGTCTTTTGCATCTTCATCGTGAAGAGCAGTGAAGCAGAAACCAAGCGGAACGGAACCGGATTCACCGGAGACAACGTGTGGATCATCTCCCAGTGGATTAGCGTAAATACGTGTTGCCTTTGCGCTCATCCAGTCAGGACAGGATGCAAATACATCTACGTGATTTTTCAGGATATCCCATCCGATCGTATTTCCCTCACCACATGCAAGACCGGCCATAATTGTCTGAAGATCACCTGTAACATTTACCAGATTTCCTGTCTTTGCAACAGCGGAGCGGTACAGGCAGTCAGCAGCACTTGCTTCACAGACAGCCATAACCGGCGGGTTATCTTTATATTTATGAGCGAAATAACCGACTACGGCACCTGCTAAAGAACCAACACCGGCCTGAACAAATACATGTGTCGGACGTTCAACACCCATTTCTTTTAACTGCTGGTCAGCCTCAAGAACCAGTGTTCCGTATCCCTGCATGATCCAGGATGGAATTTCTTCATATCCGTCCCATGCGGTATCCTGAATGATGATACCATGTTCTGTTTTGGCAGCTTCTGCTGCAGCCATTCTTACGCAGTCATCATAGTTTACTTCTTCGATCGTAACAGTAGCACCTTCTTTGGCAATGTTATCGAAACGAGTCTTTGTTGTTCCCTTAGGCATTCTTACAACTGCTTTCTGTCCAAGGCGGTTAGCTGCCCATGCAACTCCACGTCCATGATTACCGTCTGTTGCAGTAAAGAATGTAGCCTGTCCGAATTCTTCTCTTAATTTATCAGAAGAGAGAACATTGTATGGCAGCTCGCTGATATCACGTCCAAGTTCTTTTGCGATATAGCGGCCCATTGCATAAGAACCTCCAAGTACTTTGAAAGCATTTAAGCCAAAGCGATAGGATTCATCCTTACAGAAAATATTTTTTACTCCTAAATATTTCGCAAGGGATGAAAGGTTCTGAAGAGGCGTCACACTGTACTGTGGGAAACTTCTGTGGAACTCATTTGCTTTCTTTACATTTTCTTCGGACATCAGTTCCAGGTGCTTATCATCTGATTTCGGAACCTCGTTTACAGTCCATTTTAATCCTTCTGTCATAAAATGACCTCCCTTAAAAATTATCATTTGGTTTCCTTAACTTGTGATTCTATCATACCATATATTTTAAAAATTGCAATAGAAAAATACAAAAATTTTTAGGTTTTTCAAAAAAAAATTAGGTTTTATAATTTGTACATTGATATAAGGATTTGGATATGATAAAATAATGAGTAATGTTCGTTTTATTTTTACAGGATAGACAGTAAAGTGGGTATAAAAGAGCAATACAAAAGATACAGAAGAGGAGAAAATATTATGGCAGTATTTCATGCATTCCGGGCACTTCGACCTACACCGGAAAAGGCTGCTGATGTGGCAGCACTTCCATATGATGTGGTAAACCGGGAAGAAGCAAAATCAATCGGAGATGAGAATCCCCTGTCCTTTCTTCATATTGACAGACCGGAAATGGATCTGGAACCTGAGACAGATCTGTATGATGATCGGGTTTATGAAAAAGCAAAAGAAAATCTTGACAATATGGAAGAAAAGGGAATTCTTGTTCAGGATCAGAAGGCCTGTTACTATATATATGAACTTGTAAGAAAAGGAAAGACACAGACCGGTATCGTAGGATGCAGTTCCATTGATGATTATATGAATGGTGTAGTGAAGAAACATGAGCTTACCAGAGAAGATAAGGAGCAGGACAGAATCCACCATGTAGATTCCTGTAATGCAAATACCGGTCCTATTTTTCTGGCATGCAGATATCCGGATTCTCTGCTTACACTGATGAATAACTGGAAAGATCATCATGAAGCAGCATATGATTTTACAGAAGAGGATCAGATCACACACAGAGTATGGGTGATTGATGAAGATGAGGTCATTTCTGAAATAAATAAGGAATTTGCAGGGATTGATTCTCTGTACATCGCAGATGGACATCACCGCGCAGCTTCCGCTGTAAAAGTAGGTTTAAAGAGAAGAGAACAGAATCCGGGATATACAGGGAAGGAAGAGTTTAATTATTTCCTGTCTGTTGTATTTCCCTATGACCAGCTCTGCATTCTTCCTTATAACAGGATTGTAAAAGATTTGAACGGCCTGACTGTAAAGGCATTTCTGGGCGCCCTGAAGTTCAACTTTGAACTGATGCTGATGCCGGGATTTCCATGCAAGCCTGTAGAGAAGCATTGTATGGGAATGTATGTGGACGGACAGTGGTATCACCTGAAAGCATGGCCGGATATCTATGAGAAGAAGGACGTGGTCGGACAGCTGGATGTATCCATTCTTCAGGAAAAAGTCCTCAGACCAGTCCTGGGAATCGAAGATCCGCGCACAGACCAGAGAATCTCCTTTGTGGGCGGAAGCCATAAGGCAGCAGAGCTGGCAGAGATTGCGGACAGAACCGGCGGTGTAGCCTTTGTCATGTACCCGACATCTATGGAAGACCTGATGAAGATTGCAGACGAGAACAAATTAATGCCTCCAAAATCCACCTGGTTTGAGCCAAAGCTTCGGAGTGGGCTGTTTATACATAAGTTATAATTTGCCGAAGATGTCTTATAAAAATATTATAATAATTTCGCTGTAGACTTTTTCTTCTTTCAATGGTACAATTGGTTCTATACAAAAGAGAACGAGACGTACTATAACGAAAGGAGGGAAGAATGTGGAAGATGCGGAATTGAGAAATATCCTTTTTTCTATACAGGGAAGCATTGCCGGTTTTCAAAATGATATGTCCGATGTAAAGAACGATATCGCAGATATGAAGACAGATATTGCAAACATGAAGACGGATATCACGAACATGAAGACGGATATCACGAACATGAAGACGGATATCACGAACATGAAGGCAGATATCACAAACATGAAGACAGATATCACAAACATGAAGACAGATATTGCGAACATGAAGACGGATATCACGAACATGAAGGCAGATATCACAAACATGAAGGCAGATATCACGAACATGAAATCAGATATTGTGCAACTCAGGGGAAGCGTAAAAACTATAGAACTTAAACTGGAAAATGAAATTGGCAGAAAAATATCTGCCCTATTTGATGCACGTATGGATGAGCTTCGCTATAGAAAGGAGAATAAGGAAACTCGAGAGAAAGTTTTTGAACTGGATATGCGTGTAGACAATTTGGAAAAGGCCATCATGCCAGCGTAACTGTAACAGATGATTGTAAGGCTTGTACATAGGAGAAACAGGAAGAAATTTTATAACATAAAAAAGTACATGAAATTTCTTCCTGCTAAATTTGTATAATTTTTGTAAATTTTTCAAAAAACAGTTGAAATCACAGAAATAATTTGTTATACTAACTTGCGTTACGGGGTATGGCGTAGCTTGGTAGCGCGCACGGCTGGGGGCCGTGAGGTCGCAGGTTCAAATCCTGTTGCCCCGACTGACATATGGTTAAATTGTTTGTAGTATATTTACAATGAATGATTCAGACGTATGTTCATTTCAAAAAAGCCAAATAAAGTTATAAGTAAAATGCAATGATAAGGAATAGTACACCCGGACCGGAGCACAGAGAACTGCTGTTTGCTGAGAAGCAGTGGAAGGAAATTGTGGAACTCGCCTTTGAGCAGCTGCCTGAAATTATACAAGAGTAGGTGCAGACGGTTTCCACCGTTATATGGAGAGGATATAAGAATACCGGATATCCGGAGATTCCGTATCCCATGAGTGTATGACATTGTTCATAAATAAGAGTGGTACCGCGTAAGATGATAATATCTTTCGTCTCTTGCAGATAAGTCTGTGGAGATGGAAGATTTTTTTATGTCTTTTTACAGTCAATCCCCACAGTCCAAACATAATATTTACATAACGGAGGAAGAAAAAATGATGAATCCAAGCAAATATCAGAGACAGTATTTTATGCCGCCTGTTAAATGCATGAAATGGGCAGAAAAAGAATATGTGGACAAAGCACCTGTCTGGTGTTCTGTAGACCTTCGTGACGGTAATCAGGCACTGGTGATTCCGATGAGTCTGGAACAGAAAATTGAATTCTTTAAACTTCTTGTAAAAATCGGTTTTAAAGAAATTGAAGTAGGTTTCCCGGCTGCTTCTGAAACAGAATATGAATTTCTGCGTACCCTGATCGAGCAGAATCTGATCCCACAGGATGTAACTATTCAGGTTCTGACTCAGGCCAGAGAGCATATCATCCGCAAAACTTTTGAAGCTGTCAAAGGCGCACCGAAGGCAATTGTACATGTGTACAATTCCACCTCTGTAGCTCAGAGAGAACAGGTATTTAAGAAATCCAAAGAAGAAATCTTAAAGATTGCAGTGGATGGTGCCGCATTATTAAAGAAACTGGCTGATGAAACAGAAGGAAATTTCCAGTTTGAGTACAGCCCTGAAAGCTTTACAGGCACAGAACCGGAATACGCTCTGGAAGTATGCAATGCAGTTCTTGATGTATGGCAGCCTACAGCAGATAACAAATGCATCATCAATCTGCCTGTAACTGTACAGCATTCCATGCCGCATGTATATGCAAGCCAGGTAGAATATATGTGTGAAAATCTGAAATACCGCGAGAATGTAATCGTATCTCTCCATCCGCACAATGACAGAGGATGCGGTGTTGCAGATTCTGAAATGGGATTACTTGCAGGTGCAGACAGAATCGAGGGTACTCTGTTCGGAAACGGTGAGCGTACCGGAAATGTAGATATTGTTACACTTGGCATGAATATGTATTCCCAGGGTGTAAATCCAAAACTTGACTTCTCTGATATGCCGCATATCTGTGAAATATATGAAGAATGTACCGGAATGAAAGTAGGCGAAAGAAGTCCGTACAGTGGTGCACTTGTATTTGCCGCATTTTCCGGCTCTCATCAGGATGCAATTGCCAAGGGTATGCACTGGAGAGATGACAAGGATCCGGATCACTGGAATGTTCCGTATCTTCCGATCGATCCGACAGATGTGGGAAGAAATTATGACGCAGATGTTATCCGCATCAACAGCCAGTCTGGTAAAGGTGGCGTGGGATATATCCTTGAGACCAAATTCGGTCTTAACCTTCCTCCGAAAATGCGTGAGGCAATGGGATATGCCACAAAAGCTGTTTCAGACCACAAACATAAAGAGCTTCATCCTGACGAAATTTTCAATCTGTTTAAACAGACCTTTGAGAATATCACAGAACCGTACAGTATCAATGAAGTACATTTCCAGCAGAAAGATGGTGGTATTGTAACAAAAGTTACCTCTACTTTCCGCGGAAAGACAATCACTACAGAGGCATCCGGTAACGGACGTCTTGATGCAGTCAGCAATGCATTGAAGAAGGCATATGAGCTGAAATATTCCCTGGAAACATATCAGGAGCATGCGCTGGAGCGCAGTTCAAGTTCCAAAGCTATTGCTTATGTCGGTATCAAAAAGCCGGATGGAACCCTTGCCTGGGGTGCAGGCGTAGACGCGGATATCATTCGCGCATCTATTGATGCACTTGTAACAGCGATCAATAACCGTTAGATTGTTCCGACACGCCCGATTTTTTCCTGCTGTTTTTTGACTTCTGCAGGTCAGACTAATATCCGCTTGGCAGGGAATAATATAGTTTACATAAAATATCAAAAATCAGATACCGGTCAGATTGTCCAGAGGACTTCCTGACCGGTATTTTTTTGTATTTATAAAAATACAAGAAAGTCTTAATGTACACGATAAAGTACAATAAAGAAGCAAACTCCGATGAAAAGCTATCAGAATTGTATTTAATTAAAATCATAAAGGAAATTAATTGACATAACACTCATGTTTACGTATACTGACTGCATGGGCAGAAAAGTGTCCTAAATAAGTACAATTTACATTTTATTATCTCACTCCAGGCCAGTGAGAGATGCGCGGAAATATTTTAGAGAAAGAGGTAAAAGAATGAAAAATTTCGAACAGTGGAATGGCTTTAAGGGCAACCGTTGGAAAGAAAAAATCGATGTACGTAACTTTATTGGAATGAACTATACACCATATGACGGTGATGCTTCTTTCCTGGAAGGACCTACAGAAGCTACAAACAAACTGTGGGGCAAGCTCCAGGCACTTCAGAAAGAAGAACGTGCCAAAGGCGGAGTTCTTGATATGGAGACAGAGGTAGTTACATCTCTGACAGCATATGGTCCCGGATATATTGATGAAGAAACAAAAGACCTTGAAAAAGTTGTTGGTCTTCAGACAGATAAACCTCTGAAACGTGCTTTCATGCCATACGGCGGTATCAAAATGGCAGAGCAGGCTTGTGAAACTTACGGATATAAAGTAAGTGACAAGATTAAAGATGTTTTCCACAACTATGAATTTAAAACTCACAACCAGGGTGTATTTGATATCTACACACCTGAGATGAAAGTAGCACGTCACAACAAGATCCTTACAGGTCTTCCGGATACTTACGGACGTGGACGTATCGTTGGCGATTACAGACGTGTGGCTCTGTACGGAATCGACGCTCTGATCGAAGGAAAACAGAAAGACTTCGCAGCATGCGACCGTCAGGGTATGAGACGTTATGACTTCCAGCTTCGTGAAGAGATCGCTGATCAGATCCGTGCTCTGAAAGGCATGAAAGTTATGGCTGAATCTTATGGATATGATATCTCCAAACCGGCCAAAGATGCAAGAGAAGCTTTCCAGTGGCTGTACTTCGGATATCTTGCAGCCATCAAAACCCAGAACGGTGCTGCAATGAGTGTCGGACGTATTTCCACATTCCTTGATATTTATATTGAAAGAGATCTTCAGAACGGAACTCTTACAGAGAAAGAAGCTCAGGAGCTTGTTGACCACATGGTAATGAAATTCCGTATGGTTAAATTTGCACGTATCCCTTCTTACAACCAGTTATTCTCCGGTGACCCGGTATGGGCAACTCTGGAAGTAGCAGGTATGGGACAGGACGGACGTTCCATGGTAACAAAGAACGACTATCGTTTCCTGCACACACTGGAAGATATGGGACCGGCTCCGGAACCAAACCTTACAGTACTTTATTCTTCAAGACTGCCTGAGAACTTCAAGAAATATGCTGCAAATATTTCTGTTACAACAAGTTCTGTTCAGTATGAGAATGATGATGTTATGCGTCCGGTATGGGGCGATGACTACAGCATCTGCTGCTGTGTATCTGCTACAGAGACAGGTAAAGAGATGCAGTTCTTCGGTGCTCGTGCAAACCTTGCAAAATGCCTTCTTTACGCGATCAACGGCGGTGTTGATGAGAAGACAAAACAGCAGGTAGGACCAAGCTATCAGCCGATCACTTCTGAATATCTTGACTATGATGAAGTAATCGCAAAATATGACCAGATGATGGACTGGCTGGCTCATCTGTATGTCGGAACACTGAACATGATCCACTACATGCATGATAAATACTACTATGAAGCTGCAGAGATGGCTCTGATCGATACAAAGGTTGAGCGTTCTTTCGCAACAGGTATCGCAGGATTCTCTCATGTAGTAGACTCCCTGTCCGCTATCAAATATGCAAAAGTTAAAGCTATCCGCGATGAAGACGGCATTACAACAGATTTCCAGGTTGAGGGTGACTTCCCACGTTATGGTAATGATGATGACAGAGCAGACGAGATCGCAACAACTCTTCTGTCTACATTCCTTGAGAAACTGAAACACATTCATACTTACCGTGATTCCAAGCCAACCACATCTATCCTTACTATTACTTCCAACGTTGTTTATGGTAAGGCTACAGGATCTCTTCCGGATGGAAGAAAAGCAGGTGAACCTCTTGCTCCTGGTGCAAACCCATCTTACGGTGCAGAGCAGAACGGCCTTCTTGCTTCCCTGAACTCTGTTGCCAAGCTTGACTATGAAGATGCTCTTGACGGTATCTCCAATACTCAGACAATCAATCCTGATGCTCTGGGACACAGCGATGACGAGCGTTCAGAGAATCTGGTACATGTACTTGACGGATACTTTGATCAGGGTGCTCATCACCTCAATGTAAACGTATTTGGTAAAGAGAAACTGATCGACGCTATGGAACATCCGGAAAAAGAAGAGTATGCAAACTTCACAATCCGTGTATCCGGATATGCTGTTAAGTTCATCGACCTTACAAGAGAGCAGCAGTTAGACGTTATTGCCAGAACCTGCCACGACAGAATGTAATTAATGGATGATGATATAATGGATAATAAACAGATAAAAGGCTATGTTCATTCTTTAGAAAGCTTCGGGTCCGTTGACGGACCCGGAGTAAGATATGTGATTTTTTTAAGCGGCTGTGCCATGAGATGTCAGTTCTGTCATAATCCGGATACCTGGAAGATGAAGCAGGGAGAGCTTTATACGGCAGATGAGCTTCTTAAGAAAGCTTTACGTTATAAGGGCTACTGGGGCAGCAAAGGCGGTATCACTGTAAGCGGTGGTGAGCCATTGCTTCAGATGGATTTTCTTACAGAATTTTTTAAGAAGGCAAAGGCAGAGGGTGTGCATACGAATCTTGATACCAGTGGAAATCCCTTCACTGATCAGGAACCATGGCATTCCGGGTTGCTGGAGCTTATGAAGTATACAGATCTTGTAATGCTTGATATCAAGCAGATTGACGAGCAGGAGCATATTAAGCTTACCGGTCATTCCAATAAGAATATTCTTGCGATGGCGCGGGAACTTTCTGATATGAAAAAACCTGTATGGATCCGTCATGTGCTTGTGCCGGGCGGAAGTGATAAGGATGAATATCTGCACCGGTTAGCTGATTTTATCCATACTCTTTCCAATGTGGAGAGAGTGGAGGTGCTCCCTTATCATACGCTTGGTAAGTTTAAATGGGAGAATCTGGGGCTTTCTTATCCACTGGAGGGGGTTAATCCTCCGACGCAGGAAAGGATTGATAATGCCCGGAAGATTCTTGGAGCTATCTGAGTAAAAATATATAGCTGTCATATCCTCTTTTTGGGGGTATGGCAGCTTTGTTTTTGGTTTAAAAAGGGGACGCGAAGCAGGCGTATAGTTGTACCGGATACGGTTTCGGCATCTAAGAGATTCTAAGCCCTCGAAAATCCGCTAAAAGCATGAGACGAAAAGTCCGGAATTACTCGCTGTCGCTCAGACAAGGGACTTTTCGTCTCATAACGCAGATTTCCGAGGACTAAGAATCTCTAAGATGCCTGCAAATGCATCCGGTACAACTATACGCCTGCTTCGCTGGTTTTGGTTAAGATATAAATACAAGGCGGAGTGTGAAAAAGTTTTAAGAAGGACTTTGTTTATGCAAAAATGAATTGAGATGTGAAATATATCCCCCGGGAGGGCTTGTTGGAAAGGAGAGGGATTTGATATAATTTTGGCTATATATGATTATAAATTGCGTGCATGGAGGTTGGCATAAGGTGAAGGATTTATTATCGGAGATTGAGAGTTACTGGACTACCCGGGCTGAGGGGTATTCTGAAGTTAATCATAAGGAATTGAATGGGATGCAGAAGGGGGCATGGCTTGAGGTGTTGAAAGGGCAGTTCCCGGAGAAAGCGAAGGATGAGATTAAGATTTTGGATATCGGAACAGGACCTGGATTTTTTCCTGTTATTCTGGCTGAGGCGGGATATAAGGTGACTGCTGTTGATTATACGCAGGAGATGTTGGATACCGCGAAGAGGAATGCCGGTAATCTTTGTGAGCGGATTTCTTTTTATAAGATGGATGCTCAGAATCTGGAATTTGAGGATGATGTGTTTGATGTTGTGATCAGCAGGAATCTGACATGGAATCTGAAGGATCCTAAGAGAGCTTATGAAGAGTGGTGTCGTGTACTGAAACCGGGCGGAAAGCTTCTTAATTTCGATGCAAACTGGTACGGTTATCTTTATGATGAGGAGAAACGCCTGTCTTATGAGGAAGACCGAAAGAGTGTGGAGAGTGAGCATCTGGATGATCATTACCTCTGTACGGATATTGACAGAATGGAGAAGATTGCACTGCAGATGCCTCTTTCTTCTATTAACAGACCGTCCTGGGACAGGAAGTTTCTGAAGGAGAACGGGTTTGAATCTGTGGCAGTGGATACCGGAATCTGGCAGCGGGTGTGGAGTCAGGAAGAGAAGCTGAATTATCATTCTACGCCGATGTTTATGATCAGCGCTGTGAAGGAAGAGAAAAACGTCTGGTCCGAGAATGATGGAATGGGTGATTCTGATAGCGGATATGACAGGAAAAGAGATTTGGAGGATGCCATGCTGTGTGCTGCTCCGGGTATGAAAAAGAGTGGATTTCTGAGACTGGGCGGAGGTGAGTTTTCGCTTCCTTATACAGTAATCTGCGGTTCTCATCCCGGAAAGACAGTTCTGATCACTGCTGCGGTCCACGGAGGAGAATATGTGGGAATCCAGGCTGCTGTTGAGCTTGCGGATAAGCTGAAACCGGAGAAGATCCATGGAAGAGTGATTTTGGTCAAGATTGTGTGCAGGAAGGAATTTGAGGAGAGGAGTGGCAGTGTCTGCCCGGAGGATGAGAAGAATCTGAATCGTGTATTTCCGGGGAATCCGCAGGGAACCAGGATGGACCGTCTGGCGTATGAGGTGGTTCAGAAGCTTCACAGTGCAGCAGATTATTATATTGATCTTCACAGCGGGGATGATTATGAGCAGCTTACGCCTTATATTTACTATGCCGGATGTGCAGATGAAGATGTGATTCAGATGTCAAGGAAGATGGCAGAGCAGGCAGATGTTCCCTATATGGTAAAGTCTAATGTGGCATCCGGTGGTTCTTACAATTATGCTGCCGCATGTGGCATTCCCAGTGTTCTGATCGAACGTGGCCAGATGGGAGGCTGGAGTCCGGAGGAGGTTCATTCTACAAGAAAAGATGTGCGTAATATTCTGTGTGCGCTGGGTGTTTACGATGGCATGAGAAGTTACAGTAATTATTATCCCATGGAAATTGAAGATGTGCGTTATCAGTCTGCCAGTGTATCCGGGCTGTGGTATCCTGCCAAAAAACCGGGAGATATCATTAAGGTTGGAGAGTATCTTGGCTGTGTTAAGGATTATGAGGGAAATATTCTGGAGACAAGTTTATCCGATTTAAATGGAGTGGTTCTATATCAGGCGGGAAGTCTTCAGGTTATTAAGGATGGTCCGATGATCGCATATGGCAGTTTCAGCAGAAGAAAGGATGAACGCAAGGAAAAGATCACAAATTACTGGGCGAAAAGAAGCGACAGTTTTATGGAACAGAGAAGAGCTGAGCTTCACAGTGATATGGCTGATAAATGGCTGAAAGAGATCGGAACTTTTCTTCCTAATGGAAAATTAAGGATCCTGGATGTGGGATGCGGTGCAGGCTTCTTTTCCATTCTTTTAGCAAAACTGGGACATGAAGTTACAGGAATCGATCTGACACCGGATATGATCATTCATTCCAGGGAACTGGCAAAAGAAGAGAACGCCTCCTGTACGTTTGAAGTAATGGATGCGGAAAATCCGGATTTTCCTGATGGTACCTTTGATGTGATCGTGTCCAGAAATCTTACCTGGACACTTCCGGATGCAGCAAGAGCATATAAAGAATGGATTCGTGTGCTGAAAACGGGAGGAATCCTGATCAACGCAGATGCCAATTATGGTGCAGATGATTTCTCAGATACTGCTGATCTGCCTGCCAATCATGCTCATTTTACAGTAGGCGATGCCATGATGCAGGAATGCGAGGAAATTAAACGCCAGCTTCCTATCAGTTCCTATGTACGCCCTGCCTGGGATCTGGAGACACTGGGAAAACTGGGTATCAACAGATTCTCCATTGATCTGGGTATCAGCAGCAGAATTTATACAAAGAAAGATGAGTTTTATAATCCAACCCCTATGTTCCTGATCTGCGGCGAAAAAAATAAATGTAATAATTGAGAAAAATGAAGCATATATTAAAGGGAGATTTCATTGATGGAACCTTCCTTTTTTCTTTTTTGCAAGCTAAAATGTTACAAAAATATGAAAAAAGCTTGACAAAATCAATTATATTAAATATAATTTTCTTATAAGTTACAGAAATGTTACAGCCATAAAAACCTGTAATTAAAAAAACTCAAGGAATGATAAGTATGAAAGTTCAGAAAAAAGAGTCAAAACAGTCCGGCAATCCGGCGCGGAGTCTGATACTGGTTACAGTGTGTACCTGTACGGCGATTGCGTTTGCAGCAGGCGGCAGAATAGCAGATTTTAATGGAAAAAACAAAGTATATGCAGCTTCTGAAAATAGGGAGAAAACTTTTTCCTCTGATACTGACGAAACAGATGTACTGCCAACAGGAATTGCAGGAGTAGTATCCGGAATGAATGATACAGCTTCTCCCAAAAAATCAGTCACACGTATCGGAACTTCCTGTGAACAGGTAATGGTCGGTCAGAGAATTAAAGTTATTGAAGATAATATGGCAGAATTCGATGTCAGCTCTTCTATGGAGAGCAGCATCAATGAGTTGGATGCAAGGACAGTGGCTCTTGCAGAGAGCGCCCGGATGATGTCGGATGAGGACTATGATACATTGCTTCATATTGTAGAGGCTGAAGCAGGTACTGAGGATGTCAAGGGACGCATTCTGGTTGCCAATGTGATCATGAACCGTATAAAGAATAAGGAATTTCCCGATACAGTCACAGAAGTGGTATGGCAGAATACCAATGGTGTTCCGCAGTTTTCACCGACTTATGACGGACGTATCAATGAAGTAACTGTTACAGATGAGACAAGAGAAGCCGTCAGACAGGCTCTTGAAGGTGTGGATTATTCAGAAGGAGCACTGTTTTTTATCCAGAAATCTGAAGCTGAAAGCCAGAATGTCTCCTGGTTTGAGAAAGATCTGAAAAGGCTGTTTAAATACGGCGTACATGAATTTTATACCTATCCGGATTCAGCAGAAAGTTCCACAGGATCGTAATAAACGATACTCTTCATATAACTCATTTAACAGGAGTGCGGTAATACTGCTCAAAATATGGACATATTCTTCGGGAACAAAAGAATATGTCCATATTTTTGATTTATAGTAATCAATCATAAAAAGACAGAAAAAAGAGAAATAATTTAGGATAGTATTTTGCTAAAGTATATGCTATAATGTGCTCAATTGGCGAAATGAATAACTGTAACTGTTCAGCGGTTTATTATTACTGCCAATATACTGAACAGTTACGAATAACTTTGGAAAGGCAGGAAATATCATGCAGGTATTATACAAAAGCACAAGAGGAAAAGAAGAAACCGTAACAGCTTCTATGGCTATTTTAAAGGGGCTTTCTGAGGATGGCGGCTTATTTGTGCCGACAGAGATTCCGAAGCTGGATGTCCCAATGGATGAGCTGGCAAAGATGAGCTATCAGGAGACAGCATATGAAGTAATGAAATGTTTCCTTACTGATTTTACAGAAGAAGAATTAAAGAACTGCATCAACAATGCCTATGATGAAAAATTTGATACAAAAGAGATTGCACCGCTTCATGAAGCAGACGGAGCTTATTTCCTTGAGCTGTATCATGGTGCGACCATTGCGTTTAAGGATATGGCATTATCAATTCTTCCACATCTTATGACTACAGCTGCTAAGAAGAATCAGGTAAAGAATGAGATTGTTATTCTTACCGCTACTTCCGGAGATACAGGTAAAGCGGCAATGGCCGGATTTGCAGATGTTCCGGGAACCAAGATCATCGTTTTCTATCCGAAACATGGTGTAAGTCCTATCCAGGAGAAACAGATGGTAACTCAGAAAGGCAACAATACATATGTTGTGGGAATTACCGGAAACTTTGACGATGCACAGACTGCCGTAAAGAAAATGTTCAATGATAAGGAACTGGAAGCAGAACTTGATGCTGCAGGATATCAGTTCTCATCTGCGAACTCTATCAATATCGGACGTCTGGTACCGCAGATCGTTTATTATGTATATGCATATGCATCACTTGTACGTCAGGGCAAGATCAAAGACGGTCAGGAGATCAATGTGGTAGTACCTACCGGAAACTTTGGAAATATCCTGGCTGCTTATTATGCAAAACAGATGGGACTTCCGGTTCACAAACTTATCTGTGCCTCCAATGATAACAAGGTTCTGTATGATTTCTTCCGCACAGGAACTTATGACAGAAAGCGTGACTTTATCCTTACAACCTCACCATCCATGGATATTCTGATCTCCAGCAATCTGGAACGTCTGATCTACCGTATCGCAGGCGGTGATGCAAAAAAATGTGCAGAGCTGATGCAGTCTCTTACTGCTGGCGGCGAGTATACCATCACAGAAGACATGAAGGCACAGCTTGCAGACTTCTATGGCAATTACTGTACAGAAGACGAAACAGCAAAAACAATCGCAGAAATCTTCAAAGACAGTCATTATGTGATAGATACCCATACTGCAGTTGCAGCAGGTGTTTATGACAAATATGTAAAAGATACCAATGATACCACACCAACTGTCATTGCATCCACAGCAAGCCCATATAAATTTACAAGAAGTGTAATGGAAGCACTTGGAGCAGATACAGACGGTAAGGATGATTTTGCACTGGCTGATGAACTGAGTGCGCTTTCCGGAGTGAAACTTCCACAGGCAGTTGAGACGATCCGCACAGCACCAGTGCTTCATAACCGGGTGGTAGATGCGCCGGATATGCCAAAGGCAGTAAAAGATATCCTTGGAATCCGATAATCGTTACTGTTCACTCCGTTCACAGTAACGTAGCCAAAATTCATTCCAGATTGCCT
>NZ_JAJCGT010000099.1:0-1702 GCF_020553185.1 Blautia sp. MSK18_10
ACTTAAATGTATTTTTAACTTCCAGTTGGCAAGAGTAAATTCCAGTCTCATAGAAATTACTTCTGCACATATATATTGTCATTGATGACCATTGCTATGTATACTGTACTTGCAACTGATTGCCTGCCTGTGCAGATTGGAGATAAATATGAATAATAAAGGCAATCGGAAACATTTAACATTTGAGCAGCGTGTTGAGATTGAAAAAGCTCTTACTGAGAATAAAAGCTTTGCTGAAATTGGAAGAATCATAGGCAAAGATTCCTCAACAATATCTAAGGAAGTACGTCTTCATGCACGTGTCAAAGAGCGTCCGGATCCGGGTTATACCAATCCTCCCTGCATTCATCGAAAAAAATGTAAAATGACCTGTCTCTGTGATGAGCAATGTGGAACTATGTGTAAAATCTGTAAAAAGCAAAATATGCGTTGTATAGATGTATGTCCTGCATATGAAACGGCGGAATGTGAGAAGCTTAAAAAGCCGCCATATGTATGTAATGGATGCGCTAAAAAAAGCCATTGTCTCATGCCAAGAATGTTTTATTCTTCCAAGTATGCTCATGATGAATATCGCAGTGTGCTTGTTGATAGCAGAGTTGGTATCAATCAGACTCCCGAAAGTATTCAGTCCATGAACGATTTACTGGTCCCACTGATCAGGGATAAACACCAGTCCATCGGACACATTTATGCTACCCACGCAGAGGAATTAGGCTGCTCCAGAAGAACACTTTACTCTTACATTAATGATTGTGTATTTGATATCCGCAATGGTGATTTAAGACGTTCTGTGCGCTATAAAAAGCGCAGGAAACCTACGAAGGCAGGATCAAAAGACCGTTCTTACCGCCAAGGTCATAACTACGAAGATTTTCAGGATTATATGAAGGAACATCCAGATACCAATGTCGTGGAAATGGACTGTGTGGAAGGTAAGAAAGGCGAAAGCAGATCTATCTTGACCTTTACATTCCGCAACTGCAATCTTATGCTCATGTTCCTTTTGGAATATCAGGATCAGGAATGCGTCCTGGAGGTCTTTGTATGGCTGGAAACAGTTTTGGGACAGGAGGCATTCAAAAAGCTTTTTCCAGTGATCCTCACGGATGGAGGTTCTGAATTCTCCGCCCGAAAAGAGATGGAAGAATTCTGTGACGGAAGTAAAAGTACTACTGTCTTTTACTGTGATCCATACAGCTTTTGGCAAAAAGGTGCCTGTGAAAAGAATCATGAGTATATCCGCTATATATGTCCGAAAGGCAGTTCATTCGCTAATTTAAATGACGATAAAGTCAGGCTTATGATGAATCACATAAATAACGAAAAAAGAGACAGTTTTAATGGACACAGTCCATATGAACTCTCTCTTTTACTCTTGGACAACAAGCTGCATAAATCATTAGGATTAAAGGCAATCGAACCTGATGACGTTATGCTTAGTCCGAAACTTATAAAATAAAACAGTAAAGCACAGGCAGATTTCACTGCACCAGAATTTAGTCTTACACATAAGGCATGTGGAATTTAGTCCTGCATACTATTTTCAGATGCCCATTTAGCATGTAAAAAAACATTAAAACTGGGTGCTTATGGACTCATTATAAAGCAAATATATGAATTTGTTAAGACGTAAAGTGGAAATTAATCCTGCAGAATTACAGGGATAATCCACAGCTGGAAATTAGTTTTTCATTTAAGT
>NZ_JAJCGT010000100.1:0-1700 GCF_020553185.1 Blautia sp. MSK18_10
CAATGGTATTTAGATAATCTATACCCTTAGTTAGTCTTAAGGGTCTAACAAAAAGATTACAAAAGCCTTGACTTTTAAGCTGGAATCTGCGGCCGCTCTCATTACTGATATTATTGTGAGGTAATGAGAGCGGCCTTTGAATTAGAAATTAAAATTTTTCTAATTCAGGAGGCACATACCTATGTTCCATTTAAAACTTAAAGATACTCTTAAGCATTCTATAGCAACGGTTACATCGCATATGGATTCCTTTGTTTATAATCCGGGACGCGATTATTCTCGTATACGAAAACTTTCCCCAGATCATGTTATTTCGTTCCTTATTTCTCAAGGCGCTTCATCCACGAAATGCGAATTTCTGGATTTCTTTCAAATGTCAGAGGATCTCCCTTCTATATCTGCCCTAAATCAAAGGCGTTCCCAAATGATGCCAGAGGCTCTGGAAGCTGTATTCCATGAGTTTACTTCTTCTTCCGAAAAGCTTGAACTTTCAAAGCAGGAACAGCAGTATCAATACATTGCTGCTGATGGTTCTACTACTTCTTTTTTCAGCTTTTCAAAGTATTCGTCTGATGATTATTTTATCTCAGAAGGACATTCTGCCTCCGGCTTTTACAGCATACACATTAATGCCTTTTATGACATAAATAAACGGATCTATACCGATGCCATTCTTCAGTCTGCACACAAAAAAGATGAGTTCCTTGCTTTTTGCCAGCTTGTAGACAGACATATCCCTCACCCGGATCAAAGAACTATTTTTATCGGGGACAGAGGGTATTGCTCTTATAACAACATGGCTCACGTGATCGAAAAAGAACAGTATTTTGTTTTTCGTACAAAAGACATTACAAGCAAAGGGTTGATTGGGAACTTTGTTTTTCCGGATTCTGATACATTTGATATAACTGTTGACGTAACTCTTACGAGATCCCATCGTAAATCTATAAAAATCAAAGATGGTTTTTACCGAAGATATGTTGACCAGGCAGCTTCTTTTGACTACATAAAATATGGCTCAGAAGATACTTATGATCTGACTTTTCGGATCGTACGGTTTCCAATATCAGAAGATACTTATGAATGCCTTGTGACAAATCTTCCGGAAAAAAACTTTCCTGTTGAAAAGCTTAAAGAAATCTATAATTCCAGATGGGGGATCGAATCCTCTTTTCGAAAATTGAAATATACGATTGGATTAAGTCATTATCACAGCTATAAACCTGATTTTATAAAACAGGAAATATGGGCGAAGTTTATCGCTTATAATGCCACGGAACTTCTTGTTGCTCATACTGTAGTCGTTCATGGGAAACGTAAATATTCCTATAAAGTAAACTTTACGCTTGCTGCACATATATGCAGAATCTATCTCCGTCTCCACACGGAGACAGATTCCATAAATGTGATGGCACTGTTACAAAAGGAATTAGTCCCGATCCGCTGCGATCGACAATTCCCAAGACTTAAAACGGCTCATTTCAGAAAACCCAAATATCTGATATACCGTGTTTCCTAAACAGTATCATCAACTGATAGTATATCACTTTTTCAAGCAGATGAAAA
Source organism: Blautia sp. MSK18_10 (assembly GCF_020553185.1). Classification (NCBI taxonomy): domain Bacteria; kingdom Bacillati; phylum Bacillota; class Clostridia; order Lachnospirales; family Lachnospiraceae; genus Blautia; species Blautia sp. MSK18_10. The sequence goes on from NZ_JAJCGT010000100.1 coordinate 1,567, forward strand.
TCTGCTTATTTGTCGTTGACAAAACGAACAAGAATTTAACCATTTTCATATTTCATAAATTTTTCAAGGCATTTCTTTTTAAATGTCAAGTAATCTCCGGAATATGCTTTATTTATCTAAATACCATTGGTTCA
>NZ_JAJCGT010000101.1:0-1633 GCF_020553185.1 Blautia sp. MSK18_10
TTACTTCTGCATGGATTTTTCCTTCTTCTTTTTATAAAATACTACTGCAGATGATCCCCTGCCTGTGCAGAAGGAGGATAAAATGAATACAGGAAGACCAAAAGGCAACCAAAAACATCTTGACTTATCTGCACGTATTATAATTGAACAGCATTTAAATAACGGTGATTCATTTAGAAGTATTGCAATAGAATTAAGCAAGGATCCAAGTACCATATCCAAAGAAATCAGACGTCATTCCATTATCAGGGAAAGAAGCGCAGATGCATTTGCCCCTATTCCCTGTGCAAACAATTATGATAGTTCAAAGCCGCGGACAAATATATGCAATGTCATGCATATGTGCGGTGATAATGAATGTCGGCGCAAATGTGTCCTCTGCAGAAAATTCAGATGCAGCGATGTCTGTAAATTTTATAAACCAAGAGAATGTGAAAAATTAAATAAACCTCCTTATGTGTGCAATGGATGCAGCAAGAGAACGAATTGCATGATGGACAAAAAGATCTATTCTTCAAAATACGCCCAGGACTCCTATGAAGCCCTTAGGACTACCAGCAGAGAAGGGATCAACCAGACACCGGAAAGTATACAGAAACTGGACAACCTGTTGTCACCGCTTCTCAAAAAAGGACAGTCCATTGCCCACATCTACGCATCTCATGCTGATGAGATCGCCTGTTCCAGAAGAACCATATACTCTTATATAGACCGTGGCGTTTTTCAAGCAAGAAACATAGATCTGCGCCGTAAAGTGGTATACAAGCAGAGAAAAAGAAAAACCACTACCAGCCTTAAAGACAGAAGTTTTCGAAAAGGCCGGAGCTATAAAGAATTCCTGGAATATATCGCAGCGAACAAATCTGTTTATGTAGTCGAAATGGATACTGTTGAAGGAGCAAAAGGTACCAGTCCCTGCTTTCTGACTATGTTCTTTCGAAACTGTAGCCTTATGCTTATGTTTCTTTTAGAAGAACAGACCCAGAAAGAAGTAACTAGGATTTTTGATCATTTAACAGAGTTACTTGGAATTGAACTGTTTCAGAAACTTTTCGAAGTAATACTTACAGACAACGGGCATGAATTTCAGGACCGGCAGAGTCTGGAATATAGCAAAAATGATGAAGTACGCACACGCATTTATTATTGTGATCCCAACCGTTCTGATCAAAAAGGTGCTCTTGAAAAGAATCATGAATATATAAGGTATGTCCTGCCAAAAGGAACAAGCTTTGAAAAAATGACAGACAAAACAACGCTGCTGTTATTAAATCATATCAATAGCGAAAAACGGGACAGCCTCAATGGACACAGTCCATATGAAGTATCCCGTCTCCTGCTGGATAACAGACTTCATAAAGCATTAGGATTAGCAGAGATACCAGCCGATGAAGTCACATTGATACCAGCATTAATAAAATAATAATAACAATACAGGCACAGGCAAGTTTCATTGCATAGAATTTAGTCTTTCCAACAGACATGTGGAATTTAGTCCTGCACACTATTTCCAGATGTCCTTTTATCATGCAAAAAACTATGCTGTTTATGCCGTATAAAAGCATTATATACTAAAAAAATCAAGTTGTATATCTCCGAAAATAGAATTAAATCCCGCATAAAATCAAGGTAT
>NZ_JAJCGT010000102.1:0-1630 GCF_020553185.1 Blautia sp. MSK18_10
CGCTTTCATCTACTACAATATATTTATGGTTAATATCCCTTACAGCCAGTAAGGAATTATCCATCTTGTTGCTTAAGCTGTTAAAATGTATGGAGCAATCGGTATATCGTCTTATTCATCTTGGACTTCGCGTCCGTTACCGAGACTGATAACCAGCTCCTCATTTGCAGCGTTCGTTTTATGCAGGTTGAACTGCCTTCGGTACGTTCGTGTCACACCACAGTAGATGGAATAGGCAATGAGTAAAACTGGTCTTTATCCATTGCATAATCTGATTTTAAGGAGTGACAAATTTATGAATATGAATGCAGTAGGTATTGATGTTTCCAAAGGAAAAAGCATGGTTGCTATCCTTCGTCCTTATGGTGAGATCATTTCAAAACCATTTGAAGTCAAACACACAGTCAGTGGGATTCGCTCTCTCATTGAGCAGATCCAATCCATTGATGGCGAATCTCGTATTGTCATGGAACACACCGGTCGTTATTACGAACCTCTTGTCCGTGAACTTTCGAAAGCTGACCTTTTTGTATCTGCCATAAATCCCAAACTCATCAAAGATTTTGGAGACAACTCTCTCCGCAAAGTAAAGTCCGATAAAGCGGATGCAGTAAAAATTGCACGCTATACTCTTGACAGTTGGACGGAACTCAGACAGTATAGTCTCATGGATGAAATTCGTAATCAACTGAAAACCATGAACCGCCAGTTTGATTTTTACATGAAACACAAAACCGCTATGAAAAATAATCTAATCAGCATCCTTGACCAAACTTATCCGGGAGCTAACACTTATTTTGACAGCCCCGCCCGTGAGGATGGAAGTCAAAAATGGGTTGACTTTTCAGCCACCTACTGGCATGTGGATTGTGTTCGTAAACTCTCTCTAAACGCCTTTATCGACCACTATCAAAAGTGGTGTAAACGCAGGAAGTACAACTTCAGCCGTTCAAAAGCTGTTGAAATCTATGAAGCATCTAAGGAGCTTGTTTCTATACTTCCAAAAGACGATCTGACAAAGTTAATCATCAAACAGGCTGTAGAACAATTAAATACGGCTTCACAGACTGTGGAACAGCTTCGTACCATGATGAATGAGGCTGCTTCTAAACTGCCGGAATACCCTGTTGTCATGGCTATGAAAGGTGTAGGTAAATCGCTTGGTCCACAGCTTATGGCAGAGATTGGTGATGTCTCCCGATTTACCCACAAAGGAGCCATTACAGCCTTTGCAGGCGTTGATCCCGGCGTAAATGAATCCGGTTCATATGAGCAGAAAAGCGTTCCTGCTTCCAAGCGCGGTTCCAGTACTCTTCGTAAGACTCTGTTTCAAGTCATGGATGTTCTCATCAAAACAAAGCCACAGGATGATCCTGTCTACTTGTTTATGGATAAGAAACGAGCACAAGGAAAGCCTTATTACGTCTACATGACAGCCGGTGCGAATAAGTTTCTTCGCATCTACTATGGTCGAGTGAAAGAATATCTGTCTTCACTCCCAGAATAAATATCTCGTCAATACCTTTATTTTAGACCAGCGAATATCGGTGGTCTTATTTTAATGTTCAAAATCTTGCAAAAATTTTTGCCTGAAATCATCAATTTGCTATTGACTTTTTATTTGCAGGCT
>NZ_JAJCGT010000103.1:0-1565 GCF_020553185.1 Blautia sp. MSK18_10
CAATGTCATTAACTTAAAAGCAGAAGATATTTATTCCTAAAAGGATTAGATATCTTCTGCTTTTTTTGATATGCTTATATTGTAAAAAGAAGCCATGAACCTGCTCAAAAAAAGGATGTGATTATGCATGAAACATTCTCAGAAACGTACATTCATGGATATAGAAAAAATGAGTTCTGATGAATTTAAGGCATTTTGCCGATTAGGTAATAAAAATCATTTTACCAGAATCCGAAAAATGCCTCTTCAGGATCTTCTTTTCACAATGATAAACAGAAAGGGGCTGACGTTGGCATTGGAACTGAGAAATTATATGAAACTTGCTCATCCTGGTGTGTCTATTTCAAAACCAGGATATCTGAAACAGCGTATGAAACTTAATCCAGATGCTTTTTTGGAATTGTATAAATATCATAACCGTAACTTTTATGCAGATTCCACCTTTTCAACTTACAAAAATCATTTAATATTAGCTGCTGACGGCTCAGATATTAATATTCCTACCACTACTGAAACACTGAAACTGTATGGTTCTGCAAGCCGAAAAAACACAAAACCCCAAGCACAAATAGGATTAGGCTGTATTTATGATGTAATGAATCGTATGATACTGGAAAGTGACTGTAATAAGGTGAAATTTGATGAAATGCGCCTGGCCGAAAAACAGATGGAACGAATACCGGAAACAATAGGTAACATTCCCTATATTATTATCATGGACAGAGGCTATCCTTCTACGCCAGCGTTTATACATATGATGGATAAGGATCTTAAGTTTATCGTACGTTTAAAAAGCAGTGATTACAAAAAAGAGCAAAGCAGTTTAACAGAAAATGATCAACTGGTTAAAATAAAACTTGATAAATCAAGAATCAGACATTACGAGGGGACGCCGGATGGAGAACGTATGAAAGAACTGGGTGAAATTTCATTGCGTATGGTAAAGATCCTATTAGAAAATGGAAATCTGGAAGTTTTAGCTACAAATCTTTCACAAACGGAATTTCATACAGAAGAAATAAAAGAATTATATCATATGAGGTGGGGAATAGAGACTGCGTATGAAACACTAAAGAATCGGTTGCAGTTAGAAAATTTTACAGGTACAAAACCTATTCTGTTATTACAAGATATATACAGCACCATATATCTGAGCAATTTAGTCGAAGATATCATATTAGACGCAGAGCGTGAACTGGATCAGAAGGAAACAAACAGAAAACATAAAATGATGATCAATCAGACAGTTAGTATTGGAATCTTAAAAAACGATCTGATTTATATACTTCTTGAAACGGATAATCAAAAGAAAAATATATTATTTCAGCAAATATATGAAGACATCAGTAAGAATCTGGTTCCTATTCGTCCTGATCGGCATTATACCAGAACGAAAGGGCGGTTAGCAGGGAAATATTCAAATACTCATAAAAGAGCATACTAATCTAGAAAATACGAGTACAAAGAGAAGGGGATAAGTATGCCCATATAAAAAAACAAAAAGCAGGAATCATAGTTTTATAAATACTTACGATTTCTGCTTTTTGCTAAAGTTAATGACATTG
>NZ_JAJCGT010000104.1:0-1559 GCF_020553185.1 Blautia sp. MSK18_10
CTGGTACCCCGCTTGCACCGGGCTTTCCATTCCCGGCTTCCGCTTTCCTTACGTGTCCCCACAGTTCTGTCATACCGCAGTACAGGAATCTCCACCTGTTGTCCATCGGCTACGACTCTCGTCCTCGCCTTAGGCCCCGACTTACCCAGAGCAGATCAGCTTTACTCTGGAAACCTTGGATATTCGGCCATAAGGATTCTCACCTTATTCTCGCTACTCATTCCGGCATTCTCTCTTCCATGCAGTCCACAGCTCCTTTCGGTACTGCTTCTTCCCGCATGCAATGCTCCTCTACCAACCTTTCGGTTCCTTAGTTTCGGTGGCGCGTTTCAGCCCCGGACATTTTCGGCGCAGGACCTCTCGACCAGTGAGCTATTACGCACTCTTTGAATGGATGGCTGCTTCTGAGCCAACATCCTGGTTGTCTTCGAAATCCCACATCCTTTTCCACTTAACGCGCACTTGGGGACCTTAACTGAAGGTCTGGGCTCTTTCCCTTTTGACCGCCCAACTTATCTCGTGCAGTCTGACTCCCGATAATCGATTACGCGGCATTCGGAGTTTGATATTCTTCGGTAGGCTTTGACGCCCCCTAGGAAATTCAGTGCTCTACCTCCGCAAATCTGTATCGAGGCTAGCCCTAAAGCTATTTCGAGGAGAACCAGCTATCTCCGGGTTCGATTGGAATTTCTCCCCTATCCACACCTCATCCCCACCCTTTTCAACGGATGTGGGTTCGGTCCTCCACTACCTCTTACGGCAGCTTCAACCTGGACATGGATAGATCACCCGGTTTCGGGTCTACTCCTACTGACTTAAGGCCCTCTTAAGACTTGGTTTCCCTACGGCTCCACACCTGAAGTGCTTAACCTTGCCAGTAAGCGTAACTCGCCGGACCGTTCTACAAAAAGTACGCGGTCGCACATATAAAGTGCTTCCACAGCTTGTAGACACAGGGTTTCAGGTTCTCTTTCACTCCCCTCCCGGGGTCCTTTTCACCTTTCCTTCACAGTACTATGCGCTATCGGTCACTAAGTAGTATTTAGCCTTAGGGGGTGGTCCCCCTGATTTCCCACAAGGTTCCACGTGTCTCGTGGTACTCTGGATCCTGCTCAGTCTCATCAGCTTTCACGTACGGGGCTTTCACCCTCTCCGGCCGGCTTTCCCAAAACCGTTCTGTTAGCTTCAAAGAATCTTAAATGCAGTCCGTAACCCCGGAATGCACGCATTCCGGTTTAGGCTCCTCCGCGTTCGCTCGCCGCTACTTACGGAATCGAGTTTTCTTTCTTTTCCTCCGGGTACTTAGATGTTTCAGTTCCCCGGGTTCCCTTCCATACGTTATGGATTGGCGTATGGATACATGAGGTTTGCTCATGTGGGTTTCCCCATTCAGACATCTCCGGATCACGGGATATTTGCTCCTCCCCGAAGCTTATCGCAGCTTATCACGTCTTTCATCGGCTCTTAGTGCCAAGGCATCCGCCCTGTGCCCTTATTGCTTGACCTTTCGCTTCATCACCCTAGCGTAGGTGATGCGGTCGTTTGATTCTCATTGTTTT
>NZ_JAJCGT010000105.1:0-1465 GCF_020553185.1 Blautia sp. MSK18_10
GAGTATGTCCTTCCCTGGGAATGATCCCACAGGCAAGAAGACAAGCCTTCTGCAGTGCAAATGGATCATAAGGGTCGCCTGTTGCCTGCAAAGGTTTAATCGTGTCAAATTCTCCATGAACATCCATATCCCGGCTGTCAAAAACAACCTTCTGCTCAGGAATCCTCTCCAGTGTCACCTCTACCGGCTTCTCCCCGTTCAAAAGAATAGCGACATTTAATACAGTCCCGCCCTTTTCATTACAATAGGGCGGTGTATCACTCCAGCCATTCCTTCTGAATCTTTGTCAGAGACTGCAGCTTTCTTATACTCCCTGCAGGAACCTGATCTCTGATTGCCTTTGCAATCCCGTCCATAGTTACCAGATCTGCCATCCGCTTATTCCATGCTATGATAGCATCCGGATCCGCCTCATTAAATCCGGCGCAGAGAGACTTGTGGGAAGCTGCAGTCCATAAAGATCTGTCAAAATCTTTCCCTCCTGTGACAATCTCATAAAGTTCCAGTGCCGCATCTGTTGCCTCCCGGATTGTATCTGACTCCTGATACAGCGCAGCAGACCATAAGGTATGTGCCTGTCCGTTCTCCTCCCAAAACTTCACTCCAAGTGTATCTTCCAATTCATCCAGATTCCTGCCAAACAGCCGGTTCTCCTTAGGATTATCATTTACGCCCAAAATACGAACAATAAATTTACCGTTTCTCTGCTTCAGCCCATGGAGGACAACATTATCAGGAATAACCTGATCCTGCACGTCTAACTTCTTCATGGGTCGAGTAGGTGCACCCCTTACGGTCGTACACCCCTCACAGAATTCCGGACGTGCGGCTTTCCCGCATCCGGCTCTTTGCGAAACGAATCGTTCACATTATCATTCGTATATATTGACATATATCCGGGGTCTTACCAGTGGATAGCTGTTATCCAGCATATTTAGAAATTCTACCCAGTTATAGCTTTTCTTCTGGCTTCTCCGGTTCAGACAATAGAACAGGCTTCTCATGATGTTATATCGGAATGCCGTTATACTTTCTGTATTGTCCGTAATTCCATAGTAATGGTAATAACCAGTTAGTATCTGGTTAAGTTTTTCAATAATCTCTTTTAATCTGCATGTTCTCATCTTCACTAACAGAAGATTTACTTCTCTGCACTTCTTTGCAAACTTCTTCTTACTGGTTTTCCTCTTCACTCTGAATCTGCCATTCCTACTTTTGGAACAGTAGTGTGTAAAACCTAAGAAAGTAAAAGTGCCTGGTTTCGTTCCGGCTTTTCTGCATCTTTCTTTTGCATAACGCCCGAACTCTATCAGACGGCTCTTTTCTTCTTCAAGGCTTAATCCAAAGTGTCCCATTCTATGTTTCAGATGTTCATAGAACCACTCTGCATCCGATTTATACTGGAATGTTACCACAAAGTAGGTAGACCCAAGGAACCTCCCCTTGAGTCCCCATCAGAACCGTA
>NZ_JAJCGT010000106.1:0-1369 GCF_020553185.1 Blautia sp. MSK18_10
ATCCTGCAGAATTACAGGGATAATCCACAGCTGGAAATTAGTTTTTCATTTAAGTAATATAGTTAGAGATATAGTTAGAGATGAAACAGTATAAGATAAATTGGAGCAAGGCAGATAATTGTCTGACGGGGAGGAAAAGGGATGCAGGTTTTATCCAGCTATGGCGTAGAATTACGAAAACAGAATATTCCAATCCATCAGACCCTGGAAATCTACCGGTCTGCGGTCAGTTATCTGACAGAAATATATGGGCAGGTGTGGGAAGAACTGGAACAGATTTCCGATAGCAAGAGACGCTTCAATGCCGCGGAGCATCTGGTACATACCACGAAAAAGAATTCTGCACGCTTTGATTTTGATCTTCGCTTCCCGAAGATGCCGTCCTACCTGAGACGAGCCGCAATCCAGCATGCATTGGGAAGTGTATCTTCTTACGAAACACGGATGGATCTGTGGAAAAAGTCAGGAGAAAAAGCAGGGAAACCCAGACTGGCGTATGAGAATTATGCCATGCCTGTTTTTTATCGTGATGTAATGTACAGGGAAGGAGAAGAAGGAAAAGACGAAGCATACCTGAAACTGTATGATGGCCATGACTGGAAATGGTTTTGTGTGCGTTTAAATCATACGGATATGGAATATCTGCGCAAGAACTGGTCGGGGAAAAAGGCATCAGCCCCGACACTGGAGAAAAGATACCATAAATATTTCCTGCGTTTTTCTTATACGGAAGAAGTAACACTTACAAAAACGCCGGTAAAAGAACAGATCATCTGTAGTGTGGACTTGGGAATCAATACCGATGCGGTCTGTACCATTATGCGGGCAGACGGAACTGTCCTGGGAAGAAAATTTATCGATCATCCCAGTGAAAAAGACCGGATGTACCGCACACTGGGACGGATCCGGAGATTCCAGAGAGAGCACGGCTCTGCGCAGTCACGGGGAAGATGGGCATATACGAAACGTCTGAATACAGAGATGGGAAGAAAAATTGCAGGTGCGATCGTAAAATATGCCGAAGAAAACCATGCGGATGTGATCGTATTCGAATATCTGGAAATGCAGGGGAAGATATCCGGAAAGAAAAAGCAGAAACTGCATCTGTGGAGAAAACGGGATATCCAGAAGCGTTGTGAACATCAGGCACACAGAAAAGGAATGCGCATATCCAGAGTCTGTGCATGGAATACAAGCAGGCTTGCGTATGATGGTTCTGGAAATGTATCCCGTAACCCGAAGAATCACAGTATTTGTGTATTCCAGACAGGAAAACAATATAACTGTGACCTGTCGGCATCGTATAATATCGGGGCAAGATATTTTATCAGAGAACTTTTAAAACCCCTTCCGGTAACGGAAAGGTCTT
>NZ_JAJCGT010000107.1:0-1369 GCF_020553185.1 Blautia sp. MSK18_10
AAGCGTCTGGAAGCACGCGACTTCAGTCGTGTGAGGATAAAGTTTTTAATTCACAGCTCTATTTTAAGTACCAAATTTTTCTATTGTCTTATTATGTATAGCTGCCATAGGAGACGTATTCTAAGCAGTAAGGTTTGTTCCGATAGATGCTGCAATCTCTTTTAACTTATCGGCAGAAAAACCAGTATATTTTTCAATCTTATCGAGAGATTCTTTATCTTTGATCATCATTTTTGCAAGAGATAGATTTTTCTTTTCTACACCTTGCTCAATGCCTTGTTCAACAAGTGCTTTTCCCAGATTACACATATCCTGCACCTCACTTTCAAATTCTTCTGTCATGGCGATGCCAAAATCTTTCTGAAGACGTTTTTTCTTTGTCTCAGAGGATGTAGAAAGAGAGAAGAGTGTATTCAGCAGATCAAGGATCTCCAGATCACTCTCTTTATCTGCATCACCTAAATTTACGATAACAACTTCCATAAGGTCATAACTGCCAAGAGTTTCATAAGGCTTTCCCAATACTGTATCCTGTACTGTATGGTATCTGAAGATTCCATTTCTACGTTTTTTCGCCGGATCCGGGCAGATCCAAATACTGTAGACTTTCTGAAGCTTTTCATAATGTTCACCAGTAAAAATAGTTCCATACTGCTCGGAAATCATTCTTGCACAATAATAAAATCCTCTTGTAACTAATGGATACCCCGGTGTGTCATTTAACTGGATTTCCAAATTGATGATCAGCTGTACGGGTTCTTCGGTGTTCGGAATATATGCCTTAAAACGAATATCATAATATACAGTCTGGTCTTTGATAGCATTTGCTTCGGAATTAAGGCAGTCTATTTGTTCGTTTCCATCCAGTAATTTACTGCGGTCAGGATGGTCCTGATGTACTGCCCGACTGGAAATTTCGATATTTTCTTTCAGGCAGTTATCACAGATAAAATTGACACTATATTGGGAAAATTCTTTTGTACAGGATTTGAGGATCCAGGCAATGACTGCCTTATAGGTTAATAGTTTCTTGGCACATTCATCATATCTTGCACGATCTGCGGCAAGGTCTATCATTTGTGCCAGATTCGTTTGACGTATTATGGATGTCACCTCCTGTCACATATTTTGTACTTATATTTTATCAGAGCAGATATTTATTTACCAGAAAAATTTTTCGACAATCGCAGGATAAGTTTTGACAAAGAAAGACCCCAGTCAAAATGACTGGGGTTTTCTTTTTAGGAATCTGTATTATTTACCCAAATGGATTATTTAACAGTAGCCTTTTTCAGGTTTGACCATGGGCTGAAGACTTTCTTTCCGTCTTCAGATGTTCTGTTGAATGCATGCATTCCAACTACCCATG
>NZ_JAJCGT010000108.1:0-1281 GCF_020553185.1 Blautia sp. MSK18_10
TTGGTCAAGCCCTCACCCGATTAGTAACAGTCAGCTCCATGTGTTGCCACACTTCCACCTCTGCCCTATCTACCTCGTCGTCTTCAAGGGGGTTTACTTCTTTCGAATGGGATATCTCATCTTAAGGGGGGCTTCACGCTTAGATGCCTTCAGCGTTTATCCCTTCCGGGCTTGGCTACTCGGCCGTAGACTTGGCAGTCTAACCGATGCACCAGCGGCCCGTCCATCCCGGTCCTCTCGTACTAAGGACAGCTCCTCTCAGATATCCTACGCCCACGCCGGATAGGGACCGAACTGTCTCACGACGTTCTGAACCCAGCTCGCGTACCGCTTTAATGGGCGAACAGCCCAACCCTTGGGACCTACTACAGCCCCAGGATGCGATGAGCCGACATCGAGGTGCCAAACCACTCCGTCGATGTGAACTCTTGGGAGTGATAAGCCTGTTATCCCCAGGGTAGCTTTTATCCGTTGAGCGATGGCATTCCCACTTAATACCACCGGATCACTAAGCCCTACTTTCGTACCTGCTCCACCCGTCGGTGTCGCAGTCAAGCTCCCTTCTGCCTTTGCACTCTTCGAATGGTTTCCGTCCATTCTGAGGGAACCTTTGGGCGCCTCCGATACCCTTTCGGAGGCGACCGCCCCAGTCAAACTCCCCGTCTGGCATTGTCCCACCGCCGGGTCACGGCGGCTGGTTAGAAACCCAATACTGCAAGGGTGGTATCCCAACAGCGGCTCCATGGCAACTGGCGTTACCATCTCCTAGCCTCCCACCTATCCTGTACATGCAATACCGAGTCCCAGTACCAGACTGGAGTAAAGCTCCATGGGGTCTTTCCGTCCTGGCGCAGGTAACCAGCATCTTCACTGGTACTTCAATTTCACCGGATGCATTGTCGAGACAGCGCTCAAATCATTACGCCTTTCGTGCGGGTCGGAACTTACCCGACAAGGAATTTCGCTACCTTAGGACCGTTATAGTTACGGCCGCCGTTTACTGGGGCTTAAATTCAAAGCTTCGCGTTACCGCTAACCTCTCCTCTTAACCTTCCAGCACCGGGCAGGCGTCAGCCCATATACCTCACCTTTCGGTTTCGCATAGACCTGTGTTTTTGCTAAACAGTTGCTTGAGCCTATTCTCTGCGGCCTGGTTTCCCAGGCACCCCTTATCCCTAAGTTACGGGGCCATTTTGCCGAGTTCCTTGACAATGCTTCTTCCGCCGGCCTTAGGATTCTCTCCTCATCCACCTGTGTCGGTTTACGGTACGGGTACGGTAT
>NZ_JAJCGT010000011.1:0-85755 GCF_020553185.1 Blautia sp. MSK18_10
ATACCCCCATATAGGACTTTTATATTTCATTGTCCTATATGAGGGTAGCATATCACCGACGGGGGGAGTTTATTTTATCCGCTATTCAACTTCCCCAATCACCTTGTGGAAGTGCTCCTTTATCCTAGTAAAACTCTCATCGCTCAGGTCATGCTCTAACTTACACGCATCTTCTTTTGCAACTTCCGGGCTTACGCCGAGACGTTCCAACATCTTACTCAACACTGTATGGCGTTCATAAATATGCATTGCAATCTGAGCCCCTTTATCCAGAAGCGTCACCGTACCATAACGATCCATCGCGATATAGCCATCCTCACGTAACAGCTTCATCGCATGACTCACACTCGGTTTCGATACCCCAAGCATCGTCGCAATATCAATAGAACGAACACCGCCCCCCTGTTTAGACAACACCAAAATTGCCTCCAAATAATCCTCCGCCGATTTTCTAATTTGCATTCAAAATACCTCCCATATTGTTTTGATATTAACACAATATGAGAAATTTTTCAATCGCTCTTCTTGAGAACAGTCGTCATTAACTGTTACTGCTCACTCCGTTCTCAGTAACGTAGCCAAAATTTCATTCATTCCATATGAAAAAACAGCATCGAAAAATATTTCATTTCATGTGCATTTGCAGGATACTTAGATATTCTTAGCCGCCAAAAATCTGCGTTATGAGCCATCAAGGACACTGTCTGAGCGAAGCGAGTTTGTCCTTGATGGCTCATGCTTTTAGCAGATTTTTGACGGCTTAGAATATCTTAGTGTCCGAAACCGCACATGAAATGAAATATTTTTTGACGCGTCCCTACTGAATTAAAAAAAGCCCTCTGACCAGCATTCCCACATACCAGCCAAAGAACCTTTTTATACCAGGATTATCTTTTAAATTCCTAAAGCAATCTCCATCATCCTGTTAAACGAAGTCTGTCTGGCCTCCGCAGAAATTGCCTCATCCCTGAAAACATGATCCGAAATCGTAAGAATCCCCAGTGCCTCCTTACCGGCTCTCGCAGCATTCATAAACAGCGCCGCACACTCCATCTCCACACAGAGAACCCCCATCTTTCTCCATGCCTTCGAACTCTCCGGATTATCTCCATAGAACACATCTGAAGATATAACAGAACCCACGCGAACCGGAGTTCCCTGTTCCTTTGCAACCTCTACTGCTCTCGCAACCAGATTATAGCTTGCAGTCGGTGCAAAAGCCCCCGGCAGCTGATACTGGCTTGCATAATTTGAATCCGTACATGCACTCATAGCGATCACAACGTCCATTACGCTTACATCATCCTGCAGCGCACCTGCAGAACCAATACGAATGATCTTCTCTACATCATAAAAATTATAAAGTTCATAACTGTAAATACCCATAGATGGCATCCCCATACCGCTGCCCATGACAGATATCTGCTCACCCTTATAAGTTCCGGTATAACCAAACATATTTCTCACTGTGTTAAAACATACCGGATTCTCCAGATATGTCTCCGCAATATACTTCGCACGCAGCGGATCTCCCGGCATCAGAACCTTCTTTGCAATATCACCTTTCTTTGCACTGTTGTGTGGTGTTGGAATACTCATAATCACCCTCTCCTTTCCCGTAATGCTACATCACTGCATTATTTGTCATCACCTGTAAGCCGCAGCACATCCCTGATCTCTTCTTCATCCATATCAAGAATGATTGCCAGCTCCTCTACACTGAACTTTGAACTTTCATCCTCTTCATCCTCTGTAAGTTCCCGGACTGCCGCTTCCAGCTTCTCCACCTTTGCTACCAGATAGTCATCCTCAAATTTCCTCTGTGTCTGCTCCTCGATAGCATGGCGGATTCCACACCGGATACGTCCAAGCAGCCATTTCTCATCTTTCTCTTCCGGTTCTTCCTCTCCCAGAGCCATCAGAAGGCTTATATTTGCCTCCTGAATCAGATCAGCGATAAAAATCTCCTCACAGTTCATTTCAACCGCCATTTCGGCTGCTGCACGCAGATACTTCTGTGACAGCTCTGCCTGTGCCAGCGCATCTCCCTTTGAAATCAGTTCAAAAAGTTCTTCCGCACTTCTCTCTCCCTGCTCCTGTTCTTCAAGACCTTCCAGATATTCTTTCAGATATGCCTCTTCCTCTGCTGTCAAAGGAACTTTTTCTTCTTTTTCTTCGGATACTTCTTCCGGGCCGGTCTGAGATGCTGCTGAAATCTCCTCCGCACCTTCAATGGAGATACCTTTTAATTTTAAATACTGTAATATCTTGATCAGCTGTGACTTGTCCAGATCAAGTTCGCCAAAGCATTCCTTTATCTGTTCCGGTTTCAATACTTTACCATTCTTCTCTCCAAGTTCACACACCTCTGTAAGTTTCTGCTGAAATTTCTGTATATCCATAGTCAAAATCTCCCTGTCCTGTTTATAACTTAACTATACAACAAAAAACTATGTCTGTAAAACAAAAAAAGCACCGTTTTAACCGGTACTTTTTCTGAATGCGGATAACAGGACTTGAACCTGCACGGGAAGCCCACTGGTACCTAAAACCAGCGCGTCTGCCAATTCCGCCATATCCGCATTTTCTCATATTCTCAGAGTGTACCTGAAAAATCATTCTCGCACTCTGCAAAAGCAATAAAATAGCGGAAACCTCACAGAAGATTTCCGCTATTAATGAAGCATCGGGGATTCGAACCCCGGACAACTTGATTAAAAGTCAAGTGCTCTACCGACTGAGCTAATGCTCCATATAAAAGACTGGGCTAGCTGGATTCGAACCAGCGAATGCAGCAGTCAAAGTGCTGTGCCTTACCGCTTGGCGATAGCCCAAAGGCGAAGGGTGGATACAGGGATTCGAACCCTGGGCCTCCAGAGCCACAATCTGGCGCGCTAACCAACTGCGCTATACCCACCACAGCGTGCCTGAAGGGATTCGAACCCCCGACCCACGGCTTAGAAGGCCGTTGCTCTATCCAGCTGAGCTACAGACACATCTCTCTGTACATACAGAGAAGCGGGTGATGGGAATCGAACCCACGTATCTAGCTTGGAAGGCTAGTGTTCTACCATTGAACTACACCCGCATTTCGCTGAAACGGTAATGTTGTTGTTACAGCAGTCGGGGTGACAGGATTCGAACCTGCGGCCTCCTGGTCCCAAACCAGGCGCTCTAGCCAAGCTGAGCCACACCCCGCTGTTTTTCTTTATTTATTTGTGCTTCGTTGTCCGACGCAAGACATATTATATGTTAAGCGACCCCAAATGTCAACACCTTTTTTCAATTTTTTTTGATTTTTTTTGAAAAAGCGATTTTTTATCCCTCAAAAAGTCCATGAAACCCGCTAAACACAAGGCTTTGCGGGCTTTTCGATTTTTTCAAAAAAAATCGTTTTTTTGTTTACAAAAAGGGGTTTTTTACTGGTTTTTGAGATTTTTTGTAAAAAAATATTTTTTTCGCACAATAAAAAAATCTTAACTTTTTTAATTTTTTCTTCTATTCTTTTACTGTCACGTATCTGTAAAAAGAGGTATTGCTGTTATCCAATCAACAATACCTCAAAAATATACAGTCAGATGAGTCAGGCGGATATTCGCAGCCTCCGCAAGTAACTTACCTGATTCAGTTAAATAATTTTTCAGAGGTATCTGATCTCGACCTGAGGATCTTTTCCCTCTTCTATCTGCATAACTGCATAGCTTGGCCTGCGGCCTCTCTGACGCGGGTAGGTAAGACTGCCGGGATTAATTACCAGAATCCCATCCTCATTCTCGATCACAGGCATGTGAGTATGACCATACATTGCAATCTTACATCCCTTAGCCTGCGCATTCTCAACAAGTTTATCATAATCCCGGGACACAAAATAGTGATGTCCATGTGTAACCAGTATCTTATGTCCCTCCAGGGTAACTTCTTCATCATAGGGAAGATCTGTAAAAAAGTCATTATTTCCTGCGACAATCGTACATGGGCACTCTGCCAGTGCCTCAATGAAAATCTCTCTGCCTTCCACATCACCACAGTGGATCAGATAATCAAAGGGAGCTTCTCTGAGCACTGTCTCTTCCAGATTCTCATCCTGTCCATGAGTATCGCTGACGATCAGTACCTTCATTTCAGTTCATCCTTTATGGCACGTAATGCTTTTCCCCTGTGGCTGATCTTATTTTTCTCTTTGCTGGAAAGCTCTGCAGAAGTACATCCATATTCCGGCAGGTAGAAGATCGGATCATAGCCGAAGCCGTTCTCTCCCTTCTCCTCATAGCCTATACGGCCTTCCATTGTTCCACGCACTGTTTTTACACTTCCATTCGGAAAAGCCGCTGCAACGGCGCATACGAACCTTGCAGTACGCTTCTCGTCCGGAACTCCGTTCAGTCTCTCTATCAGACTTGCATTTTTGATATGATATGAGGTATCTTCTCCCATATAACGGGCAGAATAAATGCCCGGCTCTTTATTCAGATAGTCAATCTCCAGACCGGAATCATCTGCCAGAGTGATCTCCCCTGTCAGTTCACAGATTGTCTTCGCCTTAATCACAGCATTTTCCTCAAAAGTAGAACCATTCTCTACAATATCTGCATGGATTCCTGCTTCTTTCATAGAAACAACCTCTACATCCATATCTGCAAGGATCTCGCGGATTTCTCTCATTTTATCCTGATTTCCGGTAGCAAAAATTATTTTTTTCATAATCCTTTGTATCCTCTTTTTATTTTGATTTTTCGCAATTACAGAAGCACTCAGTTACGGTTTTTCTTTGGTGGACGCGGTCCAAGGAACTGATAGTAATAGGTCTTAAGCATACCATTATAGATCTTACGGTTTTTATCTGCTTTTCGCCCGATATCGTTCTCCGCTTTCTCATAAGATGTGATCAGATACATGGACCACTTGTCAAGCCTTTCATAGCTTTCCCCGATTTCACGATAAAGCTGAGTTAAATTCTCTTTTTCTTCCAGTCGTTCCCCATAAGGAGGGTTTGTGATGATGAATCCATATGGTTTGGGATGGCGGAGATCTTTTACCGCTCTCTGCTGGAAATGGATCAGCTTGTCCACACCTGCCATTTTTGCATTAGCTCTGGCAGCCTTCAACGCCTCAGGATCAATGTCAAAGCCCTGGATATCTGTTTCAATATTAAGATTTATCCTGTCCTGTGCCTCTTCATTTGCATCATACCAGCATTTTCTCGGAACCAGATGCTTCCATTCCTCAGCAAGGAAGGAACGGTTCATGCCGGGTGCAATATCTGCTGCCATCATTGCTGCTTCAATAGGAAAGGTACCGCTTCCGCAGAAAGGATCTACCAGAATCCTGTCTTTATTCCATGGCGTAAGCATGATCAGAGCAGATGCCAGTGTTTCTGTGATCGGAGCTTTCACTGTCATTTTACGATACCCTCTTTTATGCAGAGATACCCCTGAGGTATCAATACCGATCGTGGCCACATCTTTCATAAATGCCACGCGGATAGGAAAGCTTGCCCCATCCTCTTCAAACCAGGACACCCCGTATACGCCCTTCAGACGCTCTACAATGGCTTTTTTCATAATGGACTGGATATCAGACGGGCTAAAGAGCTTACTCTTCACAGAATTGGCCTTGGCAACCCAGAATTTCCCATCCTTGGGAATATAGTTTTCCCATGGCAGGGCTTTTGTCTTTTCAAAAAGCTCGTCAAAGGTTTCTGCCTTTACTTCTGCTACTTTCAGCAGGATTCTTTCTGTGGAACGCAGAAAGATATTGGCATCTGCGATTCCCTGTGCATCTGCCTCGAATGTTACTTTTCCATCCTCTACTTTGGTAATCTCATAGCCCAGATCAAGGATCTCACGTTTCAGTACAGCTTCCATACCGAAATGACATGGAGCGATCAGTTCAAATTTTTCCATTCTTTATCCTTTCTATATGTAGATGGGACTTCCCTATAATTCTATGCTCTTAACAATATTTCCCTCAAAATCCTTAATTGTAAACACACCGTCCTCAAAGATCGCATATGTAGGCGGGTTTCCTTCTTTTGGAATAGAAACAGAACCCGGGTTGAGAAGTACATAGTCTTCTTTCTGCTCTGCTTTCAGTACATGGGTATGTCCATGGATCAGAATATCTCCTTCCTGAATCGGAGGCAGATTATTTTCATTGTAAATATGCCCATGTGTGGCATAAAAGGTTCTTCCATCCAGGTTCAGAATACAGTAGTCTGCCATAACCGGAAACTGCAGGACCATCTGATCGACCTCAGCTTCACAATTCCCACGTACAGCATAAATTTCTTTCTTCATGTCATTAAGCATGGAAATGACCTGTTTGGGAGCATATTCTCTGGGAAGATCATTTCTCGGGCCATGATAGAGCAGATCGCCCAGCAGTACCAGGCGTTCTGCCTTTTCTTCTTTATAGACATCCAGCATTTTTCTGCAGTAGTATGCAGAACCATGGACATCTGATGCAAACATATATTTCATAGTTTTGTGTCTCCTCTTTTATAGTGTGCCGACAAGTTGATTCTTGAAACAATCTTGCAGGATAAATTTTTTTATTTCAAGGCGGAGGAAGGAGGCGTAGCGGTGGCTACGGCGACCGACGACAACGCGGAAATAAGAAATTTAGACGCAAGATTGTTCGAGAAATCAACTTGTTGGCACAATAGGTATGCCGACAGATTGATTTCTGAAATAACCTGAAGATATACCGGTTCGTATTTTTTCTCTTACACCTTATCATGCTTATGGCGAAATTACAAGATTTCTTCCCCGATATGCTCCAAAACCGCCTATGACAGACCTGGTACAGTACCCAAGCTTTGCAAGCTGCCTTGCAAGCAGAAGGCTTGCCCCGCCCCTGTCGCAGTACAGAACCAGTATTTTTCCTCTTGGAAAGGCTGTATATCCGTCTATCTCTCCATATGGCATGTTTACGGCTCCTTTTACATGACTGTGCATATAAAACTCTTTTTCTCTCAGATCTATGATCAACGTGTCCCTTCGGCCCACATAATAATCCAGCATTTTTGCAGAAATCGTTTCCACCGGAAACATGGCAGACTCCTTTTTGTTATATCATATGATATCAGGAACAGATGTGCCACTGCCTGACAAAAAACAGCCGACACATAAATTGGCTCACAGCAGATCAGGAGGGGCATTTCCCCCTCCTGATCCAATCAATATCTGTCTTCTTCTGAGCTGTAAGACTGGGAAGTTTTATTTTTTGCTTTACTTCTACAATCTGTCTCGTTTTTGCTTTTCACACTGTTTTTTGCATTACCAGCATGGTTCATTTCATTACCATAGCTGTTCTTATCTGAAGTTCCTGTGTAATTTCTGCTGTTTTTACTCTCAGATTCATAGTTTTTTGCCATTATTATTTTCCTCCTGATGAGATTTATCTGCCCGGATCTCCTGATACTCTGCAAAATCCGGTTTTTTTCTTCCACACTTCATCGCTGAAAGTGCTTCACATTGACTATTATCCCAAAAACCGGGGGGAATATTCATCAAAATATGTTGCTTTTTTCACCAAGCTATATTATAATCATAGCTGTAAAAAGAATTTACCCTTCAAAAATTTTTTTTACATAAACCCCTTATTTAATTATTTATACTCCCCTTGAAAGTCCCGGCAGCTCCCCTGCCGGGGCTTTCTCTTTGTATTTATCCGGCTACGAATCACTTGATAACAATTTCAGAAAAACTGCAAAAAAACAGCATCGCCGGTCTCATGATCTGCGATGCTGCTCTGTTTTTTATATTCTTCTTTTCCTATTCATTTTCATATGCGCCGGCAAACAATTTGTTTCTCAACATTTACCAGATTTCAGACTCTACTGCTGCTCTTTCAATAGAAAGACCTTTCATATAGCTGTCCATAAATGCATTGAATCCAGCCACACCTTCCGGTTTTGGATCCAGTGTGCTGCTTTCCTGATCTGCAAACACTTTATTATCAAGGAAGCTTTCCAGAGTCTCACCTTCTTCTTTATTTACCAGATAAGAAGCAAGAAGTGCGATTCCCCAGGCTCCGCCTTCACCTGCAGTAGCCATTACAGATACCGGTGCATTGACAGCATCTGCCAGAATCTGCTGTCCTACGCCTTTTGTCTTGAATAATCCTCCATGACCAAGAAGACGGTCTACTTTTACATTTTCTTTCTCAAACAGAAGGTTCAGACCTACTCTCATGGCTCCAAGGCATGTATACAGATTAGTTCTCATAAAGTTTGCAAGGTTAAATTTGCTTTCAGGAGAACGTACAAATAACGGACGTCCTTCTTCAAAGCCTGTCATATGCTCACCTGAGAAATAACAGTAGGACAAAAGTCCGCCACAGTCCGGATCTCCTTCAAGTGCTTTATTATAAAGGGTTCCGAACAGTTTATTCATATCCACTTCCATACCCATAGCCTCTGCAAACTCTTTAAATACATTTACCCAGGCATTCAGGTCAGAGGTACAGTTGTTGGAATGAGCCATAGCTACCAGATGTCCGGACGGAGTGGTAACCATGTCGATTTCTTTATACGGTCTGGAGAGTTCTTTTTCCAGAACGATCATGGCAAATACAGAAGTTCCTGCGGAAACGTTACCTGTACGAACTGCCACACTGTTTGTGGCAACCATACCTGTTCCTGCATCACCTTCCGGAGGGCACATCGGGATTCCTGCTTTCAGTTTACCTGTCACATCCAGAAGTTTCGCACCTTCTTCTGTAAGAACGCCGGCATCTTCCCCTGCAACAAGAGCTTTCGGCATAATGTCACGAAGTTTCCAAGAGAATCCGTAAGGTGCTACCAGTTCATCGAATTTATCAACCATTTCCTGATTATAATCTGCTTTTGTTGTGTCGATTGGGAACATACCCGCCGCATCACCGATTCCAAGAACTCTCTTACCTGTCAGTTTCCAGTGTACATAAGCCTCCAGAGTTGTGATATAGTCAATATCTTTTACATGTTCTTCACCGTTAAGGATCGCCTGATACAGATGAGCAATACTCCATCTCTGCGGAATGTTGTAGTTGAACAGTTCCATCAGTTTCTCGCTGGCTTCTCCTGTAATGTTGTTTCTCCATGTACGGAATGGTACAAGAAGTTCTCCTTCTTTGTTAAATGGCATATATCCATGCATCATGGCGCTGACGCCAAATGCACCTACGGATTCCAGTTCTATGTCATATTTTGCTTTTACATCCTTTGCCATATCCTGATAGCAGTCCTGGATACCTGTCCAGATATCATCCAGACTGTATGTCCAGACACCGTTTTCATAACGGTTTTCCCATTCATGTGCACCGGATGCGATTGGCTGATTTTTGTCATCTACAAGTACTGCTTTGATTCTGGTAGAACCAAACTCAATACCAAGTGCTGTTTTATTTGCAATTATCGCTGCTTTTGCTTCTGCTGTTCCCATTTTTATGTACCTCCCTGATTTTTTGATGTACTTTTTTTATATATTTTTAGGGCTGCCATCTCAGGCAATCCAATGAATCCTCTGACATATATGCACAATCCATTGTTCCTGTCTGATATGGCAGCCTTTTATGTTACTGTTCACTCCGTTCACAGTAACCCTTTTATATCACTTATGGTAATAATTATTTTCTGAATGCAAGTTCATTCCATCTCAGTTCATTCTTGAAATCACGAATATTTGTATCTTTATCAATGTAAACAGCTTCAATACCCATAGCTGCTGCCCAGTCACCCATCTGCTCTGCTGTCAGGTCATAGGAGAATGCTGTATGGTGGGCTCCACCTGCAAGGATCCATGCTTCTGCACCTGTCTTAAGATTTGGCTGTGGTGTCCAGAATGCACTTCCTACAGGAAGCTTCGGCATCGGTTTCTCAACCTTCTTGCATTCCACATCGTTGATGATCAGACGGAAACGATCTCCAAGATCGATCAGAGATGTTGCGATAGCCGGACCTGTCTTGCTTGTGAATACAAGTCTTGCAGGATCTTCTCTGTCACCCATGGAAAGCGGGCATACTTTAATGCCGATCTTACCATCTGCGACAGACGGGCATACCTCAAGCATATGAGACTGAAGGATTCCTTCTTTTCCAGGTACAAAGTTATATGTATAATCTTCCATCATGGAAGTTCCTTTTGCATCTTTTACACCAGCTGTCATGATCTTCATCAGACGAACCATTGCAGCTGTCTTCCAGTCGCCTTCTGCACCGAATCCATAGCCTTTTTCCATAAGTCTCTGGATTGCAAGTCCGGGAAGCTGTTTAAGAGCACCCAGATCTCCAAAGTGTGTAACGATTGCCTGATAATTTTTCTCTTCCAGGAATTTCTCAAATCCGATCTCAATCTGAGCCTGAACTGCTACATGACGTTTAAATTCTTCCGGATCTCTTCCCTCAAGAAGAATATCATATTTGCTGTAGTATTCATCTACCAGCGCATCTACATCACCTTTAGCTACATCTTTTACATAATCAGCAATCTCATTTACAGGATAAGCATCAACTTCCCATCCGAATTTGATCTGTGCTTCTACTTTATCACCTTCTGTAACAGCTACGTTTCTCATGTTATCTGCTACACGACATACGCGGATATGGCTACTCTCCATGATACCAACTGCTGTACGCATCCAGGAAGCAAGTCTTTCCTGAACATCTTTATCTGCCCAGTGTCCGACAATAACTTTTCTTTCGATTCCCATTCTTGTAACAATATGACCATATTCACGACCGCCATGAGCAGACTGGTTTTCATTCATAAAATCCATATCAATGGTATCATAAGGAATCTCCTCATTAAACTGTGTATGAAGATGGCAAAGCGGTTTTCTGTATTCTTTCAGACCAAGAATCCATGATTTTGCCGGTGAGAAAGTATGCATCCATGTGATAACACCTGCACAGTCCTCATCTGCATTTGCCTCATTAAATGTTTTACGGATCAGTTCGTTTGTGATCAGTGTTGGTTTCCATACTAATTCAAATGGAAGAACACCGCTCTTGTTTAATTCCTCAACAATGATTCTGGAATGCTCAGCAACTTTTCTTAAGCACTCATCTCCGTAAAGATCCTGTGAACCTGTACAAAACCAGAACTTATAGTTTCTTCCTGTTTTCATGATAAAATTCCTCCTAGATTTATTTTTATTTTTTATTTATTTCATTTGTTTACAATATTTTTCTGCATGATCCCCGTATGATCAGTTCCGGATAAATCAGTCTTTCAACCTTACTTTCTTCTTCAGGAACTCCGTTGATCTTCTCAAGTATAAGCTCTGCTGCCATTTCTCCCAGCTTTTCCTGCGGATGAGCTATCGTTGTGATTCCGCTTCCTCGCTGAGCATACAGTGAATTGTCATAACCGGTAATGGAAATATCATCCGGTATCCTGACTCCCATTTTCTCCAGTTCTTCCATAACCTGAACAGCAATCTGATCATTGTAACAGACGATTCCATCCGGAAGCTGTCCGCTCTGTACCATTTCTTTTGCCATCAGTGCAGGTTTTACTTTCCTGTCCTCTGTATGAAACCAGACAACATCATCAGGATCATAGGCAATCCCTGACTCCTGTAAGGCCTTCACATATCCCTTGTGGCGCTCCAGTCCCTGCATATCGTCTGCCTTAAAGAAACCCTTGATCTTTTTATGTCCCAGTTCCAGCAGATATTTTGTTACAAGATAGCCTCCCTGTGCATCATCCATAAGAATATGAGGTTTATCCCTCATTTCTGAATAGATTCCCTGAATAAACACATACGGAATTTCAAATTTATCCAGATTCTGATAAAGATTTCTGTGTTTACAGATCATCTCACTTTTGCTTGGTTCAATGATCAGTCCATCAATATCTTTCTTCAGAAGTTCCTCCAGACATCTGGCCTCTTTCTGTCTGCTGTTTGCTGTGTTTTTCAGGATAATACTGTAACCGCTTTCTGAAAGGACATTATCCATTCCCTGTATCAGTCTCGGAAAAATATAATCAGAAATATATGTGGTCACTACCGCAATATTCTTTGAATTCTTTATGTGGCGCATATTCTCAGAGCAATAAGTACCTCTTCCGTGAAATGCCTCTACATATCCGTCCTGCTCCAGGATTCCCAGTGCTTTACGAACTGTATGTCTACTCAGGGAATATTTCTGCGAAAGCTCGTTTTCTGAAGGAAGCTTCTCTCCCGGTCGGATAGCTCCTGACATAATATCACTTCTGAGCTGTTCCATCAGTGAGAAATATTTCGGCTTTCCATTATCTGTCATGTCTTCTTCCCTCCTGTATTTAGGATACAACTTGTACGCACGTACGAACAAGTTGTTTTTTATGCATAAATTATACAAAATATCGAGAGATTTTTCATTAGTTTTTTCCAAAACACCTCGAGGGATAGTGATATGTGAACAGTAACAGTTCATCCTTTACGAAAGTTACCAATATCCGATTGATTTCAACATCACTTCGGCCCAGCTTTTTCTATACCATAACATTCATGGCAAATCCCATGTACCGCCATACGTATTTCTTTATCCAGACGTGAATTACAGGTGATCAGAGTCACCATTCTCTCCCTTTCATCAGGCTCTACTCCTGTGTCATACATGGAATTATTTTTCAATATAGATAATTGTCTCCTGTATGCAGGACTGGATAACTTGTATCCATATTCAAATGCCGGGCTTTGGGAAGATGCCTGTTCCACAGAAAAAATTTTGTACAGAAACTTTCTTTTTGGTGTTGTGATCTCAATTTCAGGACATTTTTTCAGAAATTCAGGCTGTTCATAACGGTTCAGATTTGCAAACATCATATTACCTTCTATATTATGCCCGTAAAGAATACTGTGGGAATCTGTAAAATTCTTTTTTATGTCATGTTCCAGAAAAATACATCCAAACAGATCTTCCTCTCCTCTGAAATTATGTTTCAGGTAATATTCATCATCTGCCGCCTGAACTACAGGATAAGAAATATCGGCTCCCGGGACAGTAATCCAGGCAACTGTCTGAGAGTTGATCTTTCTTAAATTTTCCCAGGAAATCCCGAAGGATTCCCTGATTTCATCTGTACAGTTTTTGTTTTTTGATTCAGAAGATCTTCTCTGTTTTTTCCTGCGTTTTTTTTCACTGTTTTTTGTACTGCTGTCTTCATCAGTTTTTTTGCCATCTGCCAATAATCCGGCACCTTCTCTGTTCTTCACCCCTGCCATTTGGGAAAGCTCTGCATATTCCTGCCTTGCTGCAAGATTCTGTTCATAACTTTTTATATAGAAGCCGGCACAATATATAAGAAGCCCGATTGCTGCTATGATCATACTTACTGCAAATGTTCTGAGTTTTTTCATTTCCGCGGCATACCCTTTATATTTCTTTTCCCGGAAACAGTTCTTCTGTAGATCACCACACCTCCTGTCAGCAGTCCCATTCCGATAAGTCCAAGAACAGCCATCATTTTAAACGGTCTGACATCTCCTGTTTTAGAACTTCCTGCCATGGAACCACCCTGATAGCTTCCGTATCCACCGGAATATCCACCCGAATTTGCGTAACTGCTGCCTCCGCTTCCGGAAGTCGTTCCTCCATTATTTCCACCATTGTAAGATGCCAACGGTGCTTTCGTCGGTACAGGAGTCATTTTCGGGCAGGTTCCCGGTACAGATGGTGTTGGTGTGGCTTTTGGCTGCTCTGTCGGTTTCGGTACTTCTGTAGGTTTTGGTGTCTCTGTCGGCTTTGGTGTTTCTGTTGGTTTCGGTGTTGCAGACGGTGTTGGTGTGGCAGTCGGTTCTGCTTTTGCTTTCACATATGCCTCCTGCTGTGCAGTAATTTCCGGTGAAATATCACCTCTTGCTTTCGCTGTGTTTACAATTTTTTCAGGCTCTGTGCTTTCTGTTTTAAATACCATTTCATAGCAGACTTCAATTTTATCCATATCTGACAACGATGCTCCTGTCTGAATTACAAATCCTGTATCATCTGCCTCTATTTTGGCATCTTTCAGTTCTATACCGTTTTTCTTCACAAAAATGCTGTCTTTTACAATGGAAGCCCCTTGGGTTTCCAGTTTATCTTCGATAACAATATTCTGATCTGTGACATCCTCACGCAGTTGTCTTACTGTCAGTTTATAATATCCTTTTTCACCGGACGCATACTCTTTCTTATCTGATTCCTTCACAATTTCCAGAATCGGACTGTGTACCTCTGTCTCTGCTTCCCCGGTTGCAGGTATCTTTTCACTGCTGTCTGCAACTGCAGTATTGTGCACTTTCTGTCCTGCCAGGGCTGCATCAATCACTGCTGCCTGATATTCCACGATCATACTTTTCTGTTCCTGACAGTCCAGAGGATTATATATTACCTGCTCAAAAAGACCGCCTTTATCATTATCGCAGATACTATATCTACTATCCCTGACCAGTGTCCTGCCTGTTGACATCAGGAAAGTATTATCATCATTGATCTGTACATCAGCATCTGCCACATTTCCTTTCTCATCCATCAGAATCACCGAATCCTTCAGAAGACGTACTCCCTGAGTATCGATCACATCCTGCAAAGTAACATTACGCGCCACACATCCGGTCTGCTCCTGTGTCAGGACAATGCGGTATGTAATAATATCACCATATTTGTAAAATGGTTTGTCCGTCGTCTTCTCTACTTTAAGAACAGGCGAGTTCACCCAGATTTTTGAGGAGTCCTTTACTTTCTGTGCATTATCTGCATACGCCTGTGCTGTATTTACAATCTCCATCCCATTTACGCTTTCCTGCGCAGTACAGCGGAAATTAACAGTCACAGGTGTCTGATACGGAAGATCTGAAATCGTCACGATCCATCCGGTTCCCTGACGTGTAACCTGACAGCTGACCGGTTTTTCCACTGTTTCTTTATAATTTTCCGGATTCAGCTGATTTCCTGCATCATCAGTTCCTGCCACCGGATTCTGAATAACAGCCGGAACACCGCTTACAGTAACAGCATCTTCAGCTCCGTCCAGAGCCAGCCCTTCAGGAAGGGAAAGATCACTGATCACAAGATTTCTTGCGATAGATCCCTTCTGAAGATTATTAACCGTAACCTGATAATTCACCTGTTCTCCTACCCGAAATTCATTTTCCGCACGTCCGTCCCCGGCTGCCAGATATGGATTCTGAAAACTTTTCTCAATAGAAAGAACTGCTGTATTTACATACACTTCTGCGTCATCCTGTGAAACAGGGGCATTCTGCGCCTGCACATTGGCAACATTAATGCTTTCCATTCCATTTGCCGCTTCCGTAACTGTGCAAAGGAAAGAAATCATAACCGGAGTATTTGCCGGAAGATCTGAAATGTTCAGTCTCCATCCGCTTCCCTCCTGAAGAAATTCATAATTCACCGGTTTCTCTGATGTCTCATTATAAAATTCCGGATTGAGCTGGTTCAAAACATCTTTGGTCCCTGCTGTCAGCTGCGTAATATTCTGTGGGATTCCGCTTACCGATACATCCTCTGCCGATGAAAGCGCAAGTCCTGCCGGCATACCGGTATCCCAGACAGTTACGTTCCGGGCCACTGTACCTGCTTTTTTATTCTCCACCACCACATTGTACTGTACCTGTTCTCCGACCTGCCATTCATAATGATCTGCAGATTTCTCAATCCAGAATTCTCCTGAATTTACATATACTTCTGCATCATCAGATCTCTCATCTGTATTAACAGCTTTTACAGTTGCTGCATTTACGCTTTCGTGTCCATTTGCCTCTTCCTGTGCGATACAATGGAAAATAATCGTTACAGGCTGACTGTATGGTACATAAGAACAATAAAAAGAAAATCCGTTCTCATCTGCATTCAACTGAGAATCCACAGGTCTCGCTTCATATGCCTGTCCTGTTTTCTTATCCGGTACGGGATAGTTTACCTGTTGCTGAACTCCCAGTACTTCCATGCTCTGTGTACCACCTGCCAGAACCAGTCCCTGCGGCAGACCAATATCAGTAATAGTTACATCTTTTGCAATTGTTCCTGCCGTTACATTATTCACTACGATCCGGTAAGCTACCTGCTCTCCTGCCTGCCATTCATATTTGTCTGCTGTTTTATCAATTTCAAGCTGTGGACTGTTCGGCCATACTTCTGCCATATCCTTTCTGGATTCCTGTTCTCCTGTGTCAGGATTGATCAGATTATCCGCTGTTGCAGTCACAATATTTTCCCATTCCTGTCCATTGGAATCCGCAGATGCCTGACATTTAAAACGGATTGTGATCGTCTCCCCATACTTCAGGGACGGACACTCTGCTTTCCATCCATTTTCTCCCTGTCCGGTAAGCGTACAGTTCTCGCCTCCCTGACTTGTCTCTACAGCATACTGCCCTTCCAGAAGCTGCAGACATGATGGAAGCTCGTCTGTAATAACAACATTTACTGCTTTTACATCCTGTTTTGTCTGAGAAACCAGAACCTCATAATCTATGATATCTCCTGTTTTCCATTCATACTGAGAAGTATTTTTCTTTACTTCCAGTTCCGGTGGAATCACACCCTTTACCCACACTGTTTCCGTATCCATTGTATCTCCGCTTCCGTTTGTACGTTCATAACTCATGGATGCATGGTTTGGTACAAGAATACTGTATCCATCCTCTGCAAGGTATTTTGAAATATTAATTTCTGATTCCGGTCTCTGGCGTACTTTTAAAGTAAATGTGTAAGTCTGATTATCTGTAAATGCTTCATCCTGAAGGCTCTCTGCTTTGGCCCTGCAGGTCACTTTCTGTCCTTCAACAGCAACATCAAACCAGTCTGTCACTGTCTGCCCTGCATCATTCACAATACTGACTTTTGATGCATCCTCTATAGTAAGACAATCCTCAAGTATATCCTGTACCACAAAGGATTTCAGTCTATTGGGTGTCACCTCTGCCCGGATCATATACTGAAATTCCTGTCCCTGACGAATGCCAAAAGGTTTTTCTTTTGATGCAGCAGCTGCCTGTTCCCATGTACAGTTTGCCTCTCCCACACGTTTCTCAGGTGCTTTTTTCATCTCAACATCGCCGAAACAATAGGATGTAAAATCAAAATATGCATATGCTTTACAGTATTTCTGTCCTTTAAAGTTCGGACAATAACTGTTGCCTGATGGATCCAGATATTTATTTCTTGTAATCTCTGCCCATCTTTCCTGAGAACCGGCTTTTGCAATGGCATCTTCACGACTTTTATCCCATTTATCCAGTCTGAACTGATGACAGAATTCTACCGTAAAATTATCTGTATTATAAAAAAGATTCAGCCATCCTCTCGGATCATCCGGCTCAACGGAACCAAGGGGTGAGCTTACAGAATTTCCATCTACCGTCAGATAATCATTGTTTTTCAGAACATATGCATTATCCAGACTGCTGTCTGACGGAATACGGACTCCCTGTCCCGCATCAATATCACGTATGGTTCCATGGCCACTGATCGGCAGTGTTTCTTCTGTTCCATGCTTCAGAAACTGAAACTTAACCTTTGCGTATCCTACAGAATAAATAAATACACCGATACTGTTTTTGGAAAAGCCAACCATTGGATAAGCTTCATTATCTTTCCATGCAAACGTAGCTCCGCCTTTATTCTGAACAATCGATTCTGCAGTGCGCAGATCATAACGGGGTTCTGCATTCTCTACTCCCACAAGAATGAGTCTGACATCAACAATATTTCCATTTCCATCTTTTCCTACATTGTTATAACGCATCCCTGCGCTTCCGGCTTTATAGTCCGCTCCTACACGAACGCACTCTGTGTCACGTTCGCTTTTTCCATTGTCTGAAAAAGCTTCCCTGTCCAGATTATCACACCCAAAAGATTCATATGTGGTAATTCCGGGCTGAAACTTCATGTTAAAGCGATAACCATAATCTACCACCTTGTCACTGTCCCATGTTTCTACAGTTAACGGTGCCGCCTGAGTTACGCAGACAGGCACAAGCCCCAGAATTGCCTGCAGAATAAAAAGCATTGCAAGCAGCAAAGCTCCAAGGCGTTCTTTCAGTTTGAAATTGTGTTTCATTTTCCGTCTCCTTTCCGAACAAAAAATATAAAAATGAATGTGGGATTTTTCCCTGCACCTGGCAGGATTAAAGAATAGAAATAAGTTGAGATTGTATGATTATAAATATTCAAGGGGAATTAATATCGTGAAACAAGAACGTTTACACTTAAGATTTTTAAGATTCTGCGCAGGGTTTCTTTTCTGAAACCCTGCACAGATTTTCATTGATCATTTCTTTTCTTCAGCCATGAAAGAAAATAAAGAATAATTGCAAGAATAATAAAAAACGGAATCGCAACTCCGATTATCAGTATCAGTAAAACAATTATAACAGCCGCCGCTGCAATAACAACAGCCCTGCCATGCCAGGTAGAAAGATCGATTACTTTTTTCCATCTTTTCTCCTGCTGATGAGGAAGCTCTGTCTCATTGCCATAACTGCTTCCGTAAGAAGAATACTCTCCGTAATCTTCCTGTGTACTTCCATCATCTGTATCGATCAGAGTTTTTGCTATCAGATGCGGGTCTCCCAGTTCCTGCAGTACTTCCTGCTCTGAACGTCCGCCACGTACCTGAGACTGTATATAATCTTCATAATACCTGATATGTGCTGCTGCTTTGCCCTCCTGCATCTGACCGGCAAGCTGGCTTCTCAGGATTTCCAAAAATTCTTTTCTGTTCATCTTCTACACTCCATTTTGCCAGAAATACATGTCAAAACTCTACTGCTCGCTCCGTTATCAGTAACGTTCGTACTCTTATTTTACCATATATACCGCAGGTAGCAACTAATATAATCATAAACTTTTTATGAAATTCTTATAAACACATATATCGTTTTGGAAATAACACTGCAAATCCACTCGGATTCTCCTGCTTTCGTCATTTTCCGACAATTTTTGCATACATTTCAGGTCTGCGGTCTCTGAAAAGTCCCCAGTTCAGTCTATCTGCCTTTAATGCATCCAGGTCAAAAGTGCTTACAAGCACCCCCTCTTCCCCTCCGGGCAGTTCTGCACAGAGAGCACCTGTGTTGTCTGTGATAAAAGAAGAGCCGTAAAAATTAAGAGCAGATTTCTGCATTCCGTTTTCCGGACATGGCTCTACTGTTTCCTCACCGATTCTGTTGGCAGCGATCACAGGAATCAGGTTGGAGGCAGCGTGTCCCTGCATACATCTTCTCCAGTGTTCCATGCTGTCACATTCCAAGATGGGTTCACTTCCGATGGCAGTGGGATAAAAGAGAAGCTCTGCGCCCTGCAGTGCCATACATCTTGCCGTTTCCGGGAACCACTGATCCCAGCAGATTCCAACTCCAATGGTTCCAAATCTGGTATCAAAAACCTTAAAGCCGGTATCTCCCGGTGTGAAATAGAATTTTTCCTGATAATAATGGTCATCCGGAATATGTGTTTTCCGGTAAACGCCGAGATTCTTCCCATCTGCATCCAGAACCGCAACGCTGTTATAAGTATTATTGACCTCTTTTTCATAAAAGCTGACCGGGATCACAATCCCCAGCTCTGCCGCTACCCTGCTGAAATGACGCACTGCAGGGTTTTCCTCTGCAGTCTGCGCATATTCATAATACTCATATCTGCGCTCCTGGCAGAAATAGGGCCGTTCAAAAAGCTCCGGAAGAAGAACAATCTCAGCTCCCTTTGCTGCTGCCTGACGCACCAGTTCCTCTGCATGGGCAATATTTTTCTCCACACTTTTACTGCATTTCATCTGAACTGCTGCCACTGTTACATTTCTCATCCTGTCTGTTCCTCCTGCTCCTGTTTACATAAGTAAGTTTTTTCATAACTTTCAGGTATAACCCTCAAACACATGACTCTCAAAGTTTTCTGCATCAGGGTCAGATATTTTTTCCGGGAATCTGCTGGGTAATACAGTGAATATTTCCACCGCCGACAATGATGGCTCTGGCATCAATGGGATAAATCCTTCTTTCAGGAAAACACTTCTGCAGAATCTCCACTGCCCTTTTGTCATTTTCATCCCCAAACTGTGGAAGGATGATTCCTCCATTGGAAATATAGAAATTCACATAACTGGCAGCCATCCGTTCTCCTGCTTCCCGTTCGTCTTCTCCCTCTTCAAACACAAAGCCATCCACATCTTCCCGGGTAAGGCAGACCGGTTTCTGAGGAATCGGAAGCTTATGAATCTTAAATTTTCTGCCTTTTGCATCTGTTTCCTGTTCCAGCACCTTCAGATCAGCCAAAGACATGGCATACTGCGGATCTGTCTCATCCTCTGTCCATGCAAGCACAACCTCTCCGGGCCTTACAAAAGCGCACACGTTATCCACATGCTCATTGGTTTCATCCTGATAGATTCCACATGGAAGCCAGATAATCTTGTGGACACCGAGCCAGTACTTCAACTGTTCCTCTATCTGTTCCCTGCTCATCTGAGGATTGCGTCCCTGACTCAGAAGACAGGCCTCTGTAACGATCAGAGTCCCCTCTCCGTCAGAATGGATGGAACCGCCCTCCAGCACAAAAGGTCTGGCATCCAGACATGGACAACCGAGAGTCCTGCAGATAAAGGCAGCCACCCTGTCGTCCTTCTCCCAGTTCCGGTAAAGTCCATCAAAGTCTCCTCCCCACGCATTAAACTGCCAGTCAACTCCACAGACCGCCCCTTTCTCATCCAGAACCATGGTTGCTCCCACATCTCTGGCCCAGGCGTCATCTGTCTCGCATTCCAGCAAAGTCACACCGGAAACATTCCCAAGCTGATTCTTTGCATTCTCCATCTGAGCTTTGGAAACCAGCATATACACCTTTTCGCTCACTCCAATAGCCTCTGCAACTTTCACAAATGCTTTCTGTGCTTCCCTTGCCCCATAATTCCAGGAACCGGGACGTTCCGGCCAGATCATCACACATCCCTCATGAGGCTCAAATTCTCCGGGCATACGATATTTTGTTCTGTTCTTCTCTGTAACTTCCATGTCTGTCTCCTTTTCTTTGATAGCCCGGCAGATATCAGGAAAGCCGGCTCTTAAAATCTTCGTATCCGAAATGTCTGATAACCTCACACTCTCCGTCCTCATGCATAACCGCAATATCCGGCAGCGGCATACCGTTAAATGTATTATTCTTCACCATAGAATAAATCGCCATATCCATAAAATACAGCTTGTCCCCGATCCGGATCTCTCTGTCAAAGGAATAATCTCCGATCACATCTCCTGCCAGGCAGGTGCAGGAAGATAAGCGGTAGGTATATGCCTTCTCCCCTGCTTCCCCGCTGTCCTTAAGAGGCGGACGATAGGGCATCTCCAGCACATCCGGCATATGGCAGGCTGCAGAAGCATCCAAAATCAGCGTTCTGATCTCATTTTCCACAATGTCCATAACCTCTGTCACCAGATATCCGGCATTCAGGGCAACAGCCTCCCCGGGCTCCAGATAAATATCCAGATCATAGGTTTCCTTCATATGCTGAATACATTTTTCCAGGAGCTTTACATCATAATCCTCTCTGGTAATGTGATGTCCGCCGCCCATATTCAACCAGGAAACCTCAGACAGAAATTCTCCAAACTTCTCCTCTACTGCCTGCAATGTTTTCTCCAGGTCATCTGCATTCTGTTCGCAGAGCGTATGGAAATGCAGTCCGTCGATCCATTTCAGACATTCCCCGTCAAAGTTCTCTCTGGTAACCCCCAGCCTGGAACCCGGCGCACAGGGATCATAGAGTGCATGATCCCCCTGAGTGGAGCATTCCGGATTAATACGGAGTCCCAGACTGGCTCTGGTACACACATCTTTAAATTTCTTCAGCTGTGCTGTGGAATTAAAGATAATATGGTCACAGATCCGATCCAGTTCCTCTATATCTTCTGTACGGTAAGCAGGGGAAAAAACATGATTCTCTTTCCCCATCTCTTCATATCCAAGCCTTGCCTCAAACAGACCGCTGGCAGTGGTACCTGCCAGATATTTTCCGATCATGGGATACAGAGCAAAGCCGGAAAACGCTTTCTGCGCCAGAAGGATCTTACACCCGGTATCCTCCTGGACTTTTTTCAAAATCTCCAGATTCTCCCGCATCTTCTTCTCATCGATCACATAGCAGGGAGTTTGCAGTTGATCAATCTTCATTGGCTTTCCAGACCTTTACCAGTTCAGGATCTTCGCAGACTTTCCATGGAAGTCCCCATTTGTTCAGTGCTTCCATATATGGATCCGGATCAAATTCTTCCACATTAAATACACCCGGCTTCTTCCACTGTCCGGTCACTACCATCATGGAACCGATCATAGCCGGAACACCTGTTGTATAGGAGATTGCCTGGGATTCCACCTCTTTATAGCATTCCTGATGATCACATACATTATAAATATAAATACTTTTCTCTTTTCCGTCCTTAACACCTGTGAAAATACAGCCAATATTTGTTTTACCCACTGTTCTCGGACCCAGAGATGCAGGATCCGGCAGAAGAGCTTTCAAAAACTGGATCGGCACGATCTCCTGTCCATTAAATTCCACAGGTGCGGTGGAAAGCATTCCTACATTTTCCAGACATTTCATATGTGTCAGATAGCTCTGTCCGAATGTCATAAAGAAACGGATCCTCTGTACTCCCGGAATATTTTTTGCCAGTGATTCAATCTCTTCATGATGAAGAAGATACATATCCTTCTTTCCTACCTCAGGGAAATCGTAGACAGATTTAAATTCCATAGGCTCTGTTTCTACCCAATGTCCGTCTTCCCAGTAGGAACCATTTGCGGAAACCTCTCGAAGATTGATCTCCGGGTTAAAGTTTGTGGCAAAAGGATATCCATGATCACCGCCGTTACAGTCCAGAATATCAATGGTATGGATTTCATCAAAATAATGCTTCAGGGCATAGGCACTAAATACACTGGTAACACCCGGATCAAAACCGGTTCCCAGAAGAGCAGTCAGTCCTGCTTCCTTAAATTTCTCATCATAAGCCCACTGCCAGGAATAATCGAAATATGCAGTAAAGCCTTTTTCTTTACATCTCTTTTCGTAGATTGCACGCCATGTGGGATCTTCTGTATCCTCTGCTTCATAATTGGCAGTATCAATATAATCCGCACCGGCTTCCAGACATGCATCCATGATGGTAAGATCCTGATATGGAAGTGCCACATTCAGGACAGCATCCGGCTTATAGACTCTGATCAATTCTGCGACCTCTGCTGCATTATCCGCATCTACCTTTGCTGTCTCAATTTTTGTCTTCGTTGTACTTTCAATCTTCTCTTTGAGTGCATCGCATTTTTCCTTTGTCCTGCTTGCGATCATAATCTCTGTAAAAACATCGCTGTTCTGACAGCATTTGCGAATTGCCACTGAAGCTACCCCACCACATCCGATTACCAATAATCTGCTCATAAACTGTTTTCCTCCTCTTCCAGTAAATCTTCTACATATTTTGGAAGCATAAATGCTCCTCTGTGAAGGTTTGTTGTATAATACCATGTTTCTATATTAAGATTATCAAACCTCTCCGGCCTGAAATCTTCCAGTGGATGATATTTCTTTGATGCAAATCCAAAAAGCCAGTATCCCGAGGGACAGGTAGGGATATGTGCCTGATAAACCCTGCTCACCGGAAATGACCGGAAAACCTTTCTGTGCATCTTTCTGCATTCCACCTCATCCTCATCATAAAAAGGACTTCCATGCTGATAAACCATGATTCCGTCATCTCTGAGAGCCTTATAACAGCTTCCGTAGAATTCCTTTGTAAAAAGTCCCTCTGTATGTCCCAGCGGATCTGTGGAATCATTGATGATCAGGTCATATCTGGCCTTTTTATTCCGCAGGAACCGAAGGCCGTCTTCATAATAAATGTTGACTCTCTCATCCTTCAGTCCCTGGGCAATATCCGGAAACATCTCCGCACATACATCCACAAACATTTTATCGGATTCCACCACATCAATGCTCTCAATCTGTGGATAATGGATCAGTTCTCTGGCAACTCCACCGTCACCGCCGCCGATGATCAGAACATTTTTTACATTGGGATGTACTGTCATTGGCACATGCGTGACCATTTCATCATAAATAAATTCATCTTTATCAGAGAATACGATCTCACCGTCCAGAGCCACAAATCTTCCAAATTCTTCAGACTCAAACACATCGATTCTCTGAAATTCACTTTCCCCTGAAAATAACTGTCGGTTAATCCGGACAGAAAGCTTTACATTTCCTGTATGGAACTCGGAATACCATAATTCCATGATCAGATACCCCCTTTCAGGACCTGAAGATGTTCTACCTTCGGATCCTCCATTCCCTGCATGGAACAGCCTTTGTCTCTTGCATAAAGAATGTATTCTACAATTTCCTGTGTCACCATTTCTCCAGGAGCAAGAATCGGGATTCCCGGAGGATAACACATAACAAATTCACCGCTGATCCTGCCTGCCGCCTGTTCCATGGGCAGAGATTCTTTCTCCGCATAAAATGCCTGCTGTGGAGACGCCACCACTGCAGGTGCGATATATTCCCCGGAAAGCATACCTGTGCTGTCCTTCTTATACAGACGTTCAATATCAGCCAATGCCCCTACCAGTCTCTCAATATCCTGAAGCCTGTCTCCGATGGAAATGTAAGCCAGAATATTACAGATATCTCCAAACTCGATCTGAATATCATATTCATCTCTGAGAAGATCATAAACTTCAATACCTGCCAGCCCATTTCCCAGTGTATAAATGGAGAGTTTTGTAACATCAAAATCAAAAACACTGGTTCCATTGATCAGATCCATACCATATGCATAATAACCGCCGATCTCATTGATCTCCTCTCTGGCATACTGCGCCATCCCTGCAACCTTTTCAAAGGATTCCTCTCCCCTGAGTGCCAGATTTCTTCTGGAGATATCCAGACTGGACAACAGAAGATAAGAAGCGCTTGTGGTCTGAGTCAAATTGATGATCTGGCGCACTTTCTCTGCATTCATACTCTTATTCAAAAGCAGCAGCGAACTCTGTGTCAGACTTCCGCCGGATTTGTGCATGGAAACTGCCGCCATGTCAGCACCTGCCGCCATTCCGGACACAGGAAGGTTTCTGCCGAAATAAAGATGGGTTCCATGAGCCTCATCTGCCAGCACCTTCATTCCTCTTGCATGAGCCTTCTTTACGATAGTCCGCAGATCCGAACAGATTCCATAATAGGTAGGGTTATTTACAAGAACTGCCACCGCATCCGGATTCTCATCCATAGCCTTCTCCACCTGACTGACTTCCATGCCAAGGGAAATGCCCAGCTGCGCATTCACCTCCGGGTTTACATAAACCGGAATTGCACCGCACAGTACCAGGGCATTGATGGCACTTTTATGTACATTTCGCGGCAGAATGATCTTATCCCCTGCCTTGCAGACAGACAGGATCATGCTCTGCACTGCAGATGTGGTTCCTCCTACCATAAGGAATGCATGCGCTGCGCCAAAAGCATCTGCTGCAAGCTCCTCCGCTTCTCTGATCACCGAAACCGGGTGGCAGAGATTGTCCAGCGGCTTCATAGAATTAACATCCAGCCCCACACATTTCTCTCCCAGCAACTGTGCAAGCTCCGGATTTCCTCTTCCTCTTTTATGTCCCGGCACATCAAAGGGAACGACTCTCTTCTTTCGGAAACGTTCCAGTGCTTCATATATGGGCGCATGCTGTTGTCTTTCATAATCCATTTGACATGTTCCTCTTTTCCTGTCGTCATGTACCGGCAAATACAGTTCTATCATTCAGCAATTGTATACTGCCTCAAACCGGCACAATGATTCAATTATTTCTATATATATATTTGCTATATCTGCACAAAAAAAGAAGCAGATAAGTTCATTCACCATCTGCTTCTCTCATGATCTATAGAATTTCTCAGGCTCTGTCTCTTTATATACTGACCGGATTTCCCGTATAAATCCGTCTGTATCCTGTGCCTGTTCCCGTATTCTGAAATATTCATGACTGCTGTCGTCTTCAATCGCTGGCAAATATATGCTATGCTCTTATTGACCGTTTCACAAGATGATGTGTGCTTACGCACTGATTATTATAAAGTAATCAACTTATAAAATTTGAGCTTCTAACTCAATCAATAATGTGGTGTCTCCCACC
Organism: Blautia sp. MSK18_10; assembly: GCF_020553185.1. Classification (NCBI taxonomy): domain Bacteria; kingdom Bacillati; phylum Bacillota; class Clostridia; order Lachnospirales; family Lachnospiraceae; genus Blautia; species Blautia sp. MSK18_10. Next base: position 26,153 of record NZ_JAJCGT010000011.1, read on the forward strand.
CGGCAACTGCCCCGCCTGTCCGTATGGCTTAACATTCAGAAACTGTCTCTGAATGTGAGCAAATATTTGCATGAAAACGATAGTGTCTTTTCATACTAAAATTTAGAATAACATATCTTCTGAACTGTTGTCAATTCCATTTTCCATATTTTGCACTAGAGCGTGTCTGAAAAAGGCTTTCTGCAAGATGTGCGTCACAATTTGTGGGATATTTTGCCCGGATGAGGGCGCCGTAGCGGGCTACGGCAACTGAATTCGGGTGAAATATCCCGCAAAGTGGGGGCGTGCAGATTGCGGGAATGATTTTTCAGACACGCTCTAGCTTTACCCGCTTTTTATATTTTCTTCATTTATCAGGGAAAACTGTGTTTATTTTTTAACAATTTCTTCCCTTGAGAAAACGTATTTTCTTTCATTACCAGGGATTACGATTCTCTTCTCTTATCAATTTGCACAACTTTTATCCAGTTTACTCACATTTTTTGACGTTTCAACAAAAATTTTCTTGACATTTTTTTCTCAAAATGATATATTGTATTCATCAATTGAAAGAACCTTCGAGTACTGACGGAAAGAGTGGAGTGCAAACCACGTGGAGTCGGAGGTTTGCGGGAGCCGACCGTCTGGGCAGTATTTGAAATATTCAGATACTGGCCTTTTTTTATAACTTTCAGGGCAGAAATCAGGAATACCAGGCAGACCGGCCAATACTTCTTTCAATTAATAATTGTTGCTGATCGCGGAGTGAACAGCAACAGAAGTTTTTCATGTTATGCGGAAACGAAAGGAGAAAAACAATTATGGGATTCAAATCAGACATTGAAATTGCACAGGAATGCGAGATGCTTCCAATTACTCAGATCGCAGAGAAAGCAGGTATTGACGACAAATATCTGGAGCAGTACGGAAAATACAAAGCAAAAATCGACTACAATCTTCTGAAAGAAAGTGATAAGAAGGATGGAAAATTAATCCTCGTTACAGCTATCAACCCAACTCCAGCAGGAGAAGGTAAAACTACTACTACTGTAGGTCTTGCAGATGGTATGCAGAGACTTGGCAAGAGTGTTATGGTAGCTCTTCGTGAGCCATCCTTAGGACCGGTATTCGGTGTAAAAGGTGGTGCAGCAGGCGGCGGATATGCACAGGTTGTTCCTATGGAAGATATTAACCTTCACTTCACAGGTGACTTCCATGCCATTGGCGCAGCTAACAACTTACTTGCAGCTATGATCGATAACCATATCTTCCAGGGCAATGCATTAAACATCGACCCACGTAAGATCACATGGAGAAGATGTGTAGATATGAACGACCGTCAGCTTCGTAACGTAGTAGATGGTCTTGGCGGAAAGACAAACGGTATGCCTCGTGAAGACGGATACGACATCACAGTTGCATCTGAAATCATGGCAGTTCTCTGTCTTGCAAGCGACATCAAAGACCTGAAAGAAAGATTATCCAAGATCATCATCGGATATACATACGGAAAAGTTTCCGAGCAGAAACCTGTAACAGCAGGTGACCTTCACGCAGAAGGCGCTATGACAGCCCTGTTAAAAGATGCTCTGAAACCAAACCTTGTACAGACTCTGGAACACGTTCCTGCAATCGTACATGGCGGACCATTCGCAAACATCGCTCATGGATGTAACTCTGTAACAGCTACAAAGATGGCTATGAAGCTTGCTGATTATGCAATCACAGAAGCTGGTTTCGGTGCTGACCTTGGTGCTGAGAAATTCCTTGATATCAAATGCCGTATGGCTGGTTTAAAACCAAGCGCAGTTGTAATCGTAGCTACAGTACGTGCCCTGAAATACAACGGCGGCGTTGCTAAAGCTGACCTTAACAATGAAAACCTGGAAGCTCTTGAAAAAGGTATCCCGAACCTGTTAAAACACGTTTCCAACATCAAAAACGTATACAAACTTCCATGTGTTGTTGCTATCAACGCATTCCCTACAGATACAAAAGCAGAGCTTGACTTTGTAGAAGCTAAATGTAAAGAACTGGGCGTTAACGTTGCTCTTTCTGAAGTATGGGCAAAAGGCGGCGAAGGCGGAATCAAACTTGCAGAAGAAGTTATCCGTCTTGTTGAAGAACCAAACGACTTCTCCTATGCATATGAACTGGAAGGTTCTATCGAAGACAAACTGAACCAGATCGTTCAGAAAGTATATGGCGGTAAGAAAGTAGTTCTGACAGCTAACGCTCAGAAACAGGCGAAACAGTTAGAAGCTCTTGGCTTTGGCAACTGCCCGATCTGTGTAGCTAAGACACAGTACAGCTTAACAGATGACCAGACTAAACTGGGTGCTCCTACTGACTTCGAAGTTACAGTACGTAACCTGAAGATTTCCGCTGGTGCAGGATTCATCGTAGCTCTTACAGGCGAGATCATGACAATGCCAGGTCTTCCTAAAGTTCCGGCTGCTGAGAGAATCGACGTAGACGAGACAGGTAAGATCACAGGTCTGTTCTAATCCGGTTGAAATCAGTCGAATAATTCAAAAATATAAAAATCATATTTATATATGATATGTGTCCAGACGATTTTACAGGCGGGAAGATTTTCCCGCCTGTTTTTTTCTTTATTTTTTTATAAGATAATCTTTTCCGGAAATACCAGGTTCCGTCATATGGACCGGATCCAGAATGCGATTAAGTTCATCCTCGTCCATAAGCTTTTCTTTCAGAATCAGACTTCTTACAGATTCGCCTGTCTTAATTGCCTTTTTTGCAATATCCGCAGCCTTCTGATATCCAAGATGGGGGCTGATTGCAGTGATAATACCTACACTGTTTTCTACCAGATAACGGCATCTTTCTTCATTTGCCGTAATTCCTACAATACAATTATCCACCAATGTCTGGACTGCATAGCCAAGAGTATCGATAGACTGGAACATGCAATAGAAAATAATCGGCTCAAACGCATTTAATTCCAGCTGACCAGCCTCTGCAGCCATGGTAATGGTAACATCATTACCAATAATATTAAAAGCAACCTGATTCACTACTTCAGGAATAACCGGATTAACTTTACCTGGCATAATAGAAGAACCATTCTGTTTTGCCGGAAGATTAATCTCCCCAAAACCAGTACGTGGACCGGAGGACATCAGACGGAGATCATTTGACATTTTGGAAAGAGTTACCGCACATGCTTTCACAGCACCGGAAACGGCTACAAATGGATCCAGATTCTGAGTGGAATCAATCAAATCAAAGGCCTGTATAAAGTCCATTCCTGAGATTTCAGTAAGATTTGGAACAATTCTTCTCAGATAACCTTCATCTGCATTAATTCCCGTTCCAATAGCAGTGCCTCCCATATTAAGAGTCCGCATTTCATCCATTGCTTTATCCATTCTGTGGATATCACGCATGATTGCTACCGAATATGCCTTAAATTCCTGTCCCAGACGAATCGGCACTGCATCCTGCATCTGTGTACGCCCCATTTTTATTATGTGATCAAACTCTGTAGCTTTTTCATTAAGAGCATCATATAGGCGAAGAAGCTGTTTTTTCAGATTCTGCAACAAACGAAGAGAAGTCATTTTACCGGCAGTAGGAATAACGTCATTGGTAGACTGTCCACAATTCACATCATCGTTAGGATTTATAATTGTATAATCGCCCTTTTTTCCTCCCAGTATCTCAATCGCGCGATTTGCAATTACTTCATTGGCATTCATATTTAAAGATGTGCCAGCTCCTCCCTGAACAGGATCCACAATAAATTCATTATGGAATTTTCCTGAAACAATTTCATCACATGCCTGGACAATCGCCTGTGCTTTTTTCTTCTCAAGAAGCCCCACCTCACAATTGGTTATCGCTGCTGCTTTTTTTATGTATGCAAGACTGTTAATAATTTCCGGATGCATATTCAACCCCGTAATGTGGAAATTTTCAGCCGCACGTAAAGATTGTACTCCATAATATACATCTTCCGGAATATCCTTTACACCAATAGAATCCCTTTCTACACGATAGTCTGTTTTTTTCATAGTTATTCGCCCTCCCATGTATTTGCCCTCATTATATATCTCTGCTATAATATAATCAAATACATATATTTTTATAAAATATATAGTGTTTAAATTATATATCGGAGGAGTTTATATGTTTCAGGGAATGGAATACATCTATGAGGTCTACAAGGAAAAAAGCTTTTCCAAAGCTGCTGCTGCTCTTTTCATTTCGCAGCCTTCTTTAAGCGCCAATGTAAAACGTGTGGAAAACCGTATTGGCTATCCTATTTTTGATCGAAGTACCAAACCTTTACAGTTAACTGAAGTCGGAAAACATTATATACAGGCTGTTGAAAAAGTCATGGATATTGAAAATAATCTCGAAAACTACCTACTGGATCTGGGAAATCTCAAAACAGGAACTCTTAATGTAGGTGGCAGTAACTTTTTTTCTTCGTGGATTCTGCCTCCCCTTATTGCTGATTTTTCCCAAAAATTCCCCCATGTTCAAATTTCTCTTGTAGAAGAAAGTACAGCAAAGCTATCCCAGTTTCTCCAGGCCGGAAAGTTAGATCTGGTGATTGATAACTGTATTCTGGATAACCAGATTTTTGAACGTTATATCTACCAGAAAGAACAACTTCTTCTTGCAGTTCCCAAAAATTATTCAGTAAATACCAGACTGCAGAAATATCAGATTCCTATTGAGGAAATCCGGAACGGGCAGTTCCGTTCTTCTCATATTCCTTCTGTTCCATTAAACAAATTCGAGAACGAACCATTTATTATTCTTCGTTCAGATAATGATACCGGTAAGCGTGCACTTACCATTTGTCAGGAAAATCACTTTTCGCCTTCTGTAGTATTTCGCCTGGATCAGCAGATGACTGCCTATAATATTGCATGTTTGGGAATGGGTATCACTTTCATCGGGGATCTTCTGCTCTCCAGAGTTCCAACAAATTCAGAACTTGTTTTTTATAAGCTGCCCGGTCAGAGCAGTAAACGCACTGTGTTTTTTTACTGGAAGAAAGGCCGCTATATCAGCAGAGCCATGGAAGAATTCCTGAAGCTGCCCTTTTCCTGATATGTCATAATCAAATAGGCTATGGTGATTGGTCATCATCAGATGTACGTCAAAATGGGGTTGTTGTGCTAAATAAGCACAACAACCCCAGTATGTCAGGCAGATATTCGATTAGAACAGTGGCTTCATAGCCGGATACAGAGTTCTGAACTTCTGATATCTCTCTTCATATTTTGCAACCAGTTCAGGATCCGGTTCTACTGTATCAACAACTTTGGCAAATTTCTTACCGATGGTTTCTACATCCGGGTAAGCACCACAGCCTACTGCTGCCAGCATAGCTCCACCCATGGACGGTCCTTCTTCGTTCTCCAGAACATCAACCTTCAGGTTCATAACGTTTGCAATGATCTTCTTCCACAGTGGGCTCTTAGCTCCGCCACCGCAGATCTTGGTTCTCTCAATCTTGATTCCAAGGCTTCTTGCAACTTCCAGGGAATCACGAAGACCAAAGGCAACACCTTCCAGAACAGCCTGTGTCATGTCTGCTCTTGTGCTGTCCATGGACATCCCGAAGAATACACCTCTTGCATCAGGATTATTATGAGGTGAACGTTCTCCCATCAAATATGGAAGGAAGAATACATGATTCTCTCCCAGCTTCTGAATTGGAGCCTGCTCTGCTGCGAAATCCTTTGTCTGAAGAATCTCCTCTGCCCACCATTTGTTACAGGAAGCTGCGCTGAGCATGCATCCCATCAGATGATAGCTTCCATCTGCATGACAGAAAGAATGAAGTGCGTTATTTTCGTCCACACCAAAGTTTTTACTGGAAATAAACACAGTTCCGGATGTTCCAAGAGAAATATTACACTGACCGTCACCAACTGTACCTGTTCCTACAGCAGCTGCCGCATTGTCACCTGCACCTGCAACAACTTTTACATTCTCACTGAATCCAAGTTCTTTCGCAATCTCAGGTTTCAGAGTTCCTACTACTTCCCAACTCTCATACAGTTTCGGAAGCTGCTCTTCTGTGATTCCACAGATCTCCAGCATTTCTTTTGACCAGCAGCGGTTCTTCACATCAAGAAGAAGCATACCGGAAGCATCAGAAACATCTGTACAAAAAGAACCGGACAGACGATATGCCAGATAATCCTTAGGAAGCATAATCTTTACTACCTTCTTAAAGTTCTCAGGCTCATTTTTCTGCATCCAGAGGATCTTCGGTGCTGTGAAGCCTGCGAAAGCAATATTTGCTGTATACTGTGAAAGTTTGTCTTTTCCGATCACTGTATTCAGATATTCTGTCTCTTCGCCTGTACGTCCGTCATTCCAGAGGATTGCAGGACGGATTACATTATCATCTTTGTCAAGAGTTACAAGGCCATGCATCTGGCCACCAAAACCAATTCCTGCTACTTGAGTTCTGTCAATATCCTTTGTCAGTTCTTTCATGCCTTCCATGCTCTGTATGAACCAGTCCTCCGGTTTCTGCTCAGACCAGCCCGGATGTGGGAAGAATAATGGATATTCTCTGGATACGATGTTACAGATTTTTCCTGATTCTTCCATAAGAAGAAGTTTTACAGCGGAAGTACCAAGATCAATACCGATATAATACATAAGTGCGCTCCTTTTCTATTTCTAATCTAATACATCCCAGAGCAAAGCCCCGGGATGCCTTTAATATAGTGTCAGTTTATTTATTCTGTATTCAGATTCATTCACATCACATGAACATTAATAACCCGTTTTACTGATTTCTCATTAACCCCATGGATTCTCTGTCGGATATCTTACACCTGCCGGCTGGTTGTATCCAATCTTCTTAACATCCAGTCCAAGGAATTTCACTACCTCATAGAATGCTTTTCCGTAATGTCCAAACATAACTGCTCCATGATGCGGATAGTTGCCCTCGATCAGTACGTGACGGTAGAATCTTCCCATTTCTTTGATTGCGAAAATACCGATACCACCGAATGATCTTGTAGGTACATCCAGTACTTCACCTTCTGCAACATAAGAAACCAGCTCGCCCTCGGAATTGCACTGTAAACGATAGAATGTAATGTCAGATGCAGCGATATCACCTTCAAGAGTTCCTCTTGTGAAGTCTGGTTCAGATCCTGCCGGCTCAAGAAGTCTGTGCTGGATCAGCTGATATTTAACAGCTCTGGAATCACACATCTTGCATGCAGGAGTATTTCCACAATGGAATCCCATAAATGTATCAGTAAGCTTATAATCGTATTTTCCTTTAATATCTTCATCATAGATATACTGTGGAACAGAGTTGTTGATATCAAGCAGTGTAACTGCATCATTGGAAATGCAAAGTCCGATGTACTCGCTGAGTGCTCCGTAGATATCAACCTCACAGGATACCGGAATTCCTCTGGAAACCAGACGGCTATTTACATAGCAAGGTTCAAATCCAAACTGTGACGGGAATGCAGGCCAACATTTGTCAGCAAATGCAACGTATTTTCTTGCTCCCTTATGAGCCTCTGCCCAGTCAAGAAGTGTAAGCTCAAACTGTGCCATTTTCACATTAAGGTCAGCATAATATTTGCCTTCGCCCATCTCTTTTGCCATATCTGCACAAACTTCCGGGATACGAGGATCATTTTCATGCTCTTTGAAAGAAACAAGAAGATCAAGCTCTGAGTTCTCTTCAATCTCAACACCCAGCTCATAGAGGCCTTTAATAGGTGCGTTGCATGCGAAGAAGTCCTGTGGACGTGGTCCGAAAGTAATGATCTTAAGATTGCTGACACCGATGACTGCACGTGCAACCGGTACGAAATCAGCGATCATCTTTGCAATATCATCTGCTGTTCCAACAGGATATTCCGGAATATATGCTTTCAGATGACGCATTTTTAAGTTGTAGGAGCAGTTAAGCATACCACAGTAAGCATCACCTCTGCCGTTGATCATATCACCGTCACCTTCTGCTGCTGCTACATACATACAAGGTCCGTCAAATCTCTCTGCGATCAGAGTTTCAGGAGTTTCAGGTCCGAAGTTTCCAAGGAAAACAACCAGCGCATTACACTCTGCTTTGTTTACATCTTCAAGAGCTTTCTCCATATCCTTCTCGTTCTCAACAGTTACAGGACATTCATAAAGTTCACCTTTATAAGTTTCCTTGATTGCTGCACGTCTCTTTTCAGAAAGCTGAATCGGAAAACAGTCACGGCTTACTGCGATTAATCCAAGTTTTACTACTGGTATATTGTTCATAATATAAATTCCTCCATATTTGATATGTATTTATATGATTTTGTTATTCATTTACTATATTCTGATACTCTACTGCCACAGATTCCGAGCAACTCAGTCAATGGTGATATTCTCTCCACGAAGTCCGTTTACTGCACCCTCGATTGCCGCATCTTCATGTGCAATGAGCCATTTGTTCTTAGCTGTCAGCAGGCTGTCCTCGCCTGTCTTAGCTGTCTCAAATGTAAGATCTGTATTGGTTCCTGCCGGAAGTACGACTACACACTGGAAACCGCCATCCTGTACATTGCATGGCGCATAATGAAGTGTAGTTGCATATACTTCAATACCTGTTCCTGCAGGTACCAGGAATGCTTCGATCTTAGAAGTATCATATGTAAAATCATCTGTGATATCCTGCTGGCTTCCGATAAGCAGCACCAGATCTGTTACCGCTACATTGATCTCTGAACTGCGGTGATATTCTACTGCATTTAATTTCTTATTATGTCCGTTGCAGTATCCAATTTCGATCGGGATTCCGCCAAATCCTTTATTCTGCAGTGCTTTTGCTACATCCAGAGCTTCCAGCTCCTCAACAGATGGTACATAAACCACATCATCCGGAACCGGTGTATGTTTCATTTCTTTGAGAAGAGCACTGAAGTCATACCCTTCAAGCACCTTTCCATATTTACGGAAGGAAGCATCTGTTACATTCTGAATTTTCACTTCAAAAACCTCCTTATATTCTGTAGATATTACGTTTTCTTGACTGTGCTTAGAATATATCAGAATAAAGGGTACTTTTCGCCAGTTTTCTTGTCTAATCTATAGCGTTTTTTTGACCTTTTTCATTTATCTGTTTTCGCATCTCACTTGGAAGTACCCCATATCTTTTCTGAAATTCCCCGGAAAAACCCCTGCTGCTGCAAAATCCATTATCTAGTGCAATCTGACTAATTGTATGGTCTGTATTCAGCAAATCCCTGTACGCATATGCCATACGGATATCCTGCAGATAAGTTTTATAGTTGATTTTTGCATATTTTTGGAACATTCGCGACAAATATGCATCCGAGTATCCAAAAGTAGCCGCCACATCAGAAAGCTTCAGTTCCTCCCTGTAATGCTCACGCATATATGTGGTGATTTTTGACAATGCATCCAGACGGCGGCTGTGTCGGATATCCTTCTCCCTGGTCTCTGTCACACGGTAATCCTTCACCAGGATATACATAATCTCGTAAAAAATAGAAATTGTCCGGAACTCATATCCAATTTTCCGCTCGGAATACACATGATATAATTTACGAAGCAAAGAAGCCAGTTTCTTATCCACCAGCTCCTCCTGCCCCCGAAAACGGATATATCTCTGAGCAGTAAAATAATTCTCAAACTGTTTCAGAGGAATCTGCAGAACTACTGTTTTATTTTTCTCCACAGCATGGATAGAGTGGGTCTCATTGGAATTAATGATTATCTGCTCTCCAGCTTTCAGCGGATATTCATCCTTATTTACAAAAAAATCCAGGCGCCCCTCCATCACAGCAAAAATCTCTACAGACGTATGCCAGTGCTTCTCACGCACATAATTGCCATTTCCTCCTTCAAAAAGAAAAACCTTAAACGGAAATCCCTCATTAGGAATGATCAGTTCATGCTGAAACTCCATATATATATATTCACCTCCTAATAAAATACCGCAGTATCCGGACATTCCAGCATACTGCGGCTATTTTGATAACTATCCAGCTTTCTGCATACCAAATCTGCTGGATGATCCTATTCTTCACATAGTCCCACCCACTGCTTATTGCTTTTCGCAATTGAAGCAGGGGACTTACTTGATTCGGTTAAGATAACACATTATTTGCAGAGCTCTGCCACAACCTGATTAATCACCTTTCCGTCTGCTTTTCCCTTCATATCAGCCATAACAGCCTTCATGATCTGACCCTTATTTTTCGTCGCAATCACATCTGCAAATTTTTCTTCCAGATATGCTTTTACCTCTGCTGCATCCATCTGTTTTGGCGCATATTTGGCAATCACATCATATCTTGCCTGGTATTCAGCCTTCAGATCCTCGCGGCTCTCCGGACAGGTATCCAGCTGTTCTTTCACAGTTTTCAACTCTTTCAGAATAACTCTGTCCACCAGATCACTCTTAATCTCATCACGGCATCCCTCATCGATCGCTACCTTCTTTACCGCAGAGATCAGAGAGGAGACTGCTTCTTTTGTTACTTTATCTTTGGCTTTCATAGCTGCAACCATATCTTTTCTTAATACTTCTAATTCCATTTTATATTCCTCCTCGTTTCCTGTATGATTCTTTATCTCAAATCATCTTTCTATCCATCAGCATACCACTATTTATCTGAAAATCCAATGCTAATTTGCCTGGAAATTAAATTTATGTGGAAGTTTTCCCTCTTTTTTATAGACACTTTTATACAATTCTTTCCAGACTTTCCCCAGGGAATCCTCTCCTTCACGAATATCCTCTGGTATGAGACCACCTTTACTTTCCAGTAGATCAAGCGCCTTTTTATCTTGTTTCAGCCCATGAAGTGCCTGGACATACCCAAGTTTCAGTCTGCTGTCTTCTTGTTCTTCTTTATCCAATTTCCGATAGAAATGACTTAATTCTTCATATTTCTCTGCCAGCAAAAGAATTCTGAATCCTTCTTTCAGATAGGACAGTTCTTTTCGCTCAAACGCCATTCCCTGAAGGATATATCTGCCAGCCTGATCCTTTTCATTCTGCATCAGTTTTACACAGCTAAGACCATGGAATGCCCATGCACTTTCTCTCAATTTGAGCGAATCCTCAAAAGCTTTCTCTGCCTTCCCGTAGTCTTCTTTTCGATAATATCCCAGCCCAAGCTGATAGTACGCATACCAGCTCTGTGCATTTTCTTCCATATGAGCTTCCAGAAAATCTACATTTGTCTCATCTATCATAAATTCATCTGGTGCTTCCAGTGGTTTCGGACAATGCAAAATTCCTGTTTCAAAAAAATGCTTCCATTTTTCCAAACCTGCCTCTTCTTTTGAATTTTCAGCTTGAGATTCATTTACAGCTTTCATAGAAAATTCCAGATGTTTTGTACTTTCTCCATGCACTGTAAGTGCCCCATATCCGCTTCCTCTATATACTGTCTGCGCTTTCTTTCTTGACGTCTCTTTTGATGTTTCCAGTTTCTCTTTCAACTTTTCGTGAAGTCCTGTCTCAAGAATCTTTTCGGTTACCAGAACTGTACGTTCCCTGTATTCTTTCTCCAGCACATCTTCAGAAATCTGAACAGAACCATACTGTTCCATCCACTCCCAGGCTGTGTGAGGCGCCATCGGAATACATCCATACTGTGTCTTTCCAAGTCCTGCCTGAATCTCCAGATAACGTCCTGCCTTATCTGTGAGATACTCCTGCCAGTGATTAGACGCATCCTGATTTCCCCAGGAAAAAAGCTTTCTGCTACGTAAACGATCTGTCGAAATCTGCAATAAACCATAACCGGTTTCATCTATATTTGCTATATATTTCGGACATCCAGCCGGAATATCAAAGAAGTAATCTACAGATTTTTTTATAGCAGTATAATCAGAGATATCGATATTCTCTACTATCGGAAGATCTACCTTCGTAACCTGTGTTCCTCTTGATGTAAATGCCTGTACTGCCGGCACAACAACTCTTCCGTTTTCGTATTCCGGAACCGCCATATTACTCCACCAGTACATTGGTACTACTTCTTTTCCCTCGTTTACAATACGCATCCGGCAATTCAAAAAGCTGCTGTCTTTTTCCAGCCAGAAGTCCATCTGATAAGTCACTTTTCGAATACGCTCATATTCATACATACGCAGAACCGGTTCCCCATCTTCATTAACAGTCTGTGCGGTGTAAAGCGGTTCAGTTGTAAAAGGATTATGTCCGATAATACCTATGTTCCATTCCACACCTCCGCTAAACCAGGCGTTACGTACTGCCAGATTACTAAACTGCAGAACATCATTAGTATACAGCAGGTTTCTTCCTGTATATTTATCCCAGAGTTCCCATAACCTGCCTCCGAATTCCGGAAGAAATACAGCCTTTAAATATCTGTTCTCAAGAACTGCTGTATGTATTTCCATCTCCTTAAGCTCTCTTGTATAAGTGTTCCTCTGCCGATATGGATAAGCACTTTTTACGCGTCCATATCCTTCATAGATCTCATCTGTTTCGTCCAGATGAAATTCCAGCTGATTCTGCATAGTCAGTTCTCCAAGGAGATCTGGCACGCAGCTCTCCTTTCCCAGATCAGCCATTCTGATTTTTTTTGTCTCAAATCTTAATTCAGACACCATCAATAATCCCCCGTTTCATTGTACTTTCCAATTCCTCCATCTGCCCCAGGATCAGTTTCTGTCTATCATCAAACAATAGTCCCTTATTATGACGATAATACTGATCTGAACCATTTTCCCGGATAAACCAGATACTGTAAAAGTTTGCATTTAATTCTGTAATAAATGCTACCATTTCCTGGCTGTCTCCAAAAGCCGCCTCCATAAAATCAAAAACATTCTGCAATGTCTGAGCAACCGTTTCTGTCTGCTTTTCCAAGTCATCTGCCTCTCTGGAAAAAGCTTCCTTTACTTTCTCGTAAATATCACATTCGGCCTGCGTTATTCCTTCCATCTTCAGCCAGATATTTTCCAGAAAAGTATTCACTCTGAGAAACGTTTTCTCCTCATTTCGAGTCAGCAGTTCTGCTTTTCTTGCTGACTCCAGATCATTCTCCGCTTTCTGACAAACTGCCTTCAGAGAAATATTTGCAAGGTTGTCTCTATAATATACCATATATTTCATACAGTTTTGTTATGTAAGAATCTGTTAAATAACATTCTGTGAACAGCTGACTTAATTTTCCGTTTAAAAGCCCCACCAGACTTAAGTGTTCGTCCATCTCTCCGATACTGGTAGGCGGATAATGCAGAAACATAATAAATTTCTCATACCCCGCTGCCCTTGCCACCTCAAAAGAGTAGCGCAGCCTCTCCAGCTTTCCCTTAAACATCTCGTTTAATTTCTCCGTCTTCTTCGCATCCCAGAACATATCATGATTTCCACGAAGCAAAATCTTCCTGCCCGGCAACGCCATAATAAAATCCAGATCCGCCTGACACTCCTCCAGATTCCGCCCCCAGGAATGATCCCCCCGTGATCACAACAGTGTCACGCTCCGTTACTTTTTTCTTCCAGTACTTCTCGATCTTAACTACATGATTCTTCCATCGCTTGTCAAATACGTCCATTGGTTTGTTGACCGTAAAAGACAGGTGGAAGTCACCGATTGCATATAGACTCATATTATTTCTCCGTAAAGTATGTTTTTGCTGTTTTGTGCGCATCGAAATTCTCAAATCAGTCAAAAAAACTTTTGCTATATTTAAAGCCTCTTTAATGTCTTACATATCCTCACCAGATTGAAATCCATCCCCCTCATAATCCACTAATGTTCCTGATTCTCCACACCATTCGCAAACGAACTCCCCAGCTTTATAATTATTGCAATTTAACTTTCCACATTCACAAACTACAAATAATTTCGTCCTACAATATGGACATCCTGGATAATTCTCTGTGGGATAAATATTTCCAATAATCTGCGTGTTTTCATATCCTTCTCTTTTCGCCGATGTCTCTTTTATTTTAAAAGCCCATGTATATTTCCACCCATCTTCACTCTTTTCAAAGCGGACTCCGTAGGTTTTCTTTCCTTCTTTACATTTACATAAAGCTATCCTAGCGTCTCTTTTAGGATTCATATTGCCTATCCTCTTATCATTTATTTTTATGTATTTCTTATATAAATACCAGTTTAAGCTTCATCTCATCTGTATAATAGTCTTTATCATTTATAACATAACGTAATTTTAATGCTAAATCATGTATGTCTTTTACTGCCTGTACCCCACAATATTTACATTTTTCTAAATCCACACTGAAACCAATGATTTTCTTATATCCCGCCTGACTATATGCAAACGTATTTATACTAAATCCAATTCCATTAACCACAACAATCTCATCATAGAAAGTGATTTTTTCATCCGTTTTATTTTGCGCAATAAATTTAATCGATAATCTATACGGATTATCTCCTCCTACTATTTCAATTCCCAAATATGTCATTTCAACATTTTTATCTTTATACACAAGAGAATTAATGTCAAATATATTATCCTTCATCACTATTGGATTTTCGTTACTTATTTTATTATCCGTTGACTCGATTGAATCGTATAATATCCCCAATCCATCAGCCCAACTATATATTGCCTCTAATCCATATATAGAAGATGTTCCGTAAAGTTTTTCTAAAATAGAAAGATAATTCTTTATATCCTTCTTTTCAATATAATTTAATTGCCTCATTTGCAAAGCAATTCCTGATTCCAATACTTCTATTAATATATTGACCTCTCTGCTCATTTCTGGATAGATATCTCGAAGAATATTTTTTAATTTTCCCTTATTATTATTCACTACATCTGGATATTTCTGCAATATTGGTTTCAAATCTATTGTATTCATTCTTTTTTCTCCCAATCACATCACATAATAATCAACTTTCAGCCTTCAAAATACAACATCAAAAGTGTAATATCATCCCCACAACCCAGCTCACTTGTTTCTTCTAACCATTTGTTTAAATTACATTTTATATCTTTCTCGCGATGATCTATAAATAAATTATAATAATCTTGGCAAGTCTTTTTAAATTCGTTGGAATCAATATAACTATTAGCCAGTCCATCTGTTGACATAAAATATAATCTAGGTGTATGTTCCAAAATATCATTCTTTACAATGCTTGTAACAGATTTTTCCCATGCATTCTTTCCGCTAAGAGAATGTGTTTCAACCCCTAAAATATGATCTCCATCTATTACAGTTCGAACTCCATTCGAATCTACACACATGATATCCCCGTCACCCATTTGGTATGAAAAAATAAATTCATCTGTAATTAACATTCCCAACAATGTACAACCATACATTTTATATACCGCTGACCAGTTAATTTTTCCATTTATATCCTTAGGCGTATTAGATGATATTTTTGTATTGTTTTCTTGAATTGCCCGTATTTTCCATTGCCATGCTCTCTCAATATTTTTTGAAAAACTGACTTCTCCTTCTCTATGAAGAAATGTTGTAAGATTTTCTAACTGTCCACGATATTCTTTTAAATACTCTTTAACCACATCGTGAAACACATTTGTAGCAGAAATTGCACCAGTCCTGCTGTAAGGACAGGATTTACTCCCGTGTCCGTCTGCGACTGCCAGAATTATATACTCCTTCTGTACATCCACTTTAAAAAAATCCTGACACTCTTTTCCAGTTCTCTTATGTGATGCTCCCTGAATAGATTGCCCCAAACAGATTTTTCTCATTCGAATACACTCCTTACCACACATCGTCTCCATCAATATCTGGAATATTATCAACCATATCTACTACAACCGGATTCGAAACAGATATTCCATCATTATTTTTCTCACCTGCCGAAGCAATGCTTGCAGGAGAGGATACTACGGAGGCTGCGGTTGAAGCCCACTTTATCATTTTAACTAACATTTCCGCATTATTTGCCTGTAACACTAATTCTCTATTTCCAGTAAACTCTGCAAGAACCTCATCATCCGCATCCTGACCTATAGAAATTGCTATCTTAACAGCTTTTTTACCCCATGGAAGTTTCTTTAACTTTTCCAATGCTGTTTTGTAATCATCCGTTGGTTGTCCATCAGACAATAAAACTAATACTGGCGGAAGCGCCCTTTCTCCAAGCTGCTCTATCGATAATTGTGCTGCCAATAAATCATAGGCCTCACCAAGGTCAGTCACTCCTCCAGCTTCCAAATCATCCCATGCATACTCTTCAATATTCACTGGTGCACTTGTAATCCATGAAGCACCTGTAGAAAACTTTAACGCTCTTACCATTAACTGCGCATTGGGATTATTATCTGCTGCATTTTTCATCTCTGGAATCACTTCTCTGATGGCACAGTTAACAGCTCCAATTTTATCGCCATACATTGAACCAGAACAATCAACAATCCAGAAAAAATGTAATGGTCTACTCGCTAACTTACCACCTGGTCTTCTCATTTCACTCATTTTTCTCTTCCTCGCTTCATAAAATTTATCATTCTGTTTTTATACAAATTCTCCTGTTAACTGACCAAAATTTATCTTTGCTCCTTCAACTATTGCAGCAGACCTCTCATGTGCTACCGGAATTTGTGTTCCATCTGCTCGAATATATGTCCAGTTGTCCTGTGTTTTATTTTTTATACCAAGCAAATCCGGATTTTTCGGATTCTCTACTACTTCTCCAACTTCTTCTGACATATCTCTGTTTCCTGTAATATGATGTTTATACAATTTATTACCCTTTTGAAGTAAAACCACGCTCTTACCGGAAACTAATATATGTGGCATCTTCACTGTTTTTTGGCAAGACCAACATATATGCGCAGTATTTTTATTAACTTTATCCATATCATAAAATACTTCCGCCTGACAGTTAGGGCATATCTCAATACCAGATATCAAATTTGCCAAAACATCCAGCCACTCTGCTTCCGTTACACGTTTATTTGCTTCATTAATTCCCACAGTAAAAGATCTTATAAAAAGCTCCTTTAACTGTCGCGGATACAAGTCCCAAAATAATAATGCATTATCCTGGTACCCTCTCACAGGACGATTGGAAGTATCTTTTGGATCAAAAATAAATACTGGATGTTCTCCATATAATCGATTCATAGCCAGATAGTCCATACATTTAATTTCAGCCTCAAGTTTTCCCTCTAAAGGATGATTTAGCATAAACATATAAAACAACAGGACCGCTAACGAAAATAAATCTGTATTTGTAGATGGTTTTGCTTTTCCATTAACAATTTCCGGAGCCATAAAACGCGGAGTTCCATAAATGCCACTTGGCGCACTGTTATAAGAAACGTTGTCGTTATCACAAATCAATACATCTCCTGTATCTGGATCAAAAAAAACATTTCCAAAAGATATATCACGATAGCAATATCCCATATTATGTAAAGCGCGATACCCTTTCGTAAGATTAAATGCAGCTTTACACAAACAACTGAAACTTGGTTCTGCTTTTCGTTTCATCATATCTATAATTCCCTTATAATTCTTCGGTCTAAGGGGCATAATATATCCAAATGGCTTTCCTTCTTTTTCAAAAATTAAATCCTGTGGCCATAAAAAGGATTCATCGGGTTTTCCTTTTATAATCAGATTATCTAAAATATCTTTTTGATTTTTGGTTGCACTTTTAGGAAAATACCATTTTAAAGCATAAGAGATTCCCTTAGCTTCTACTGAATATACTTCTCCTTGTCCGCCAGATCCAAGTAACTGCTTTACAGTATAAACTTCGCCTGCTTCCGATGTTAGTATTGTTCCAGTCTTTAATTGTCCGTCCATATTTTCCCTTCTCCTTCGTTTCAATTTATCATCTTTAATACATGATACACCAAATTTCCATCTGCCACAATCAGACAATAGGTTTTCGTTCCATACTGTAATTCTATAGCATTTTGATAAGGTTTAATCGCCGTCAAGTATCGATGTTGTTTATCGAATCCTTCTGTCTTAGCTTGGAGAATCACACGTTTATTTGTAATATATAAAATCCCCCTGATCTGCTGTGTTTCTGTATACTCAACTGGATGCCCACTTCCCCAAGTTATTCTCGTTCCTTTAAAAAGGCCTGGTGCACTTCCGCCTTTATGTTGATATATTTTCTTTGTTTTATCAATTAAAAGAATCGTTTTATCTATATAGCAACAATATTCTCCTGTTTTAAGAAAAATATTATTTGTATTCAGTCTGGGTAATTGGTTCTGCAAAATAGCCTGTTTTGCCACTTCTGGCAAGATACTTACTGCAATAGATGGTATTTTTCTTTTTTCTAAAAATATATCTAACAGATTCATTTTATCATTCTCTTTATTAATATTCTTCTATAATTTTATCACAAATACAAGTCAATCTTCATCAAAATCTTCCGTTTCGTCTATTTCAACGAGTTCATCTCCGTACCACTCATCTTCAGTCTCGTCTACATCAACAAGTTCATATTCATTCTCATCTAATTGAATGAATTCATCTTTATGCTCTTCTATATCAATCAATTTCTCTTTGCTACTACATGATATTTCTTCTAATTCCAGCATACTTCTTAAATCTGCAATCTTTTCTCGCGCGCTCTCATCACCTTTTGCTTCTGCTTTCTTATACAACTGATACGCCTTACTAACATCCTTGTTCACATAATTTCCCTGTTCATACATTTCTGCCAACAATAATATTGCTTTTACATTTCCCAGTTCGCTTGCCTTATATAAATATTTTAAACCTTCTTTTCTGTTCTTTCTAATTTTAAAATCATAAATTTTACCATTAGGCATCTCAAAATGACACCTTTTTCCCAAATACATTGCTCCTATCGTCAACAGCATTCTACCTGCACGCTCTAAATTTTCCCATTCATCATCTATCGCTAGCAGTTCCTTCCAATATCGATACCCCTTTTGCGTATTTTTTTCTATATATAGACCTTGAATATATGCGCATCCTAAATAAAACTTTACTTCTGCTTCCTCCCCAATTAAAGATCGAACACAAAAAATATTTTCATAATTTATCAATTCATCAAAATATGCAAACCATTTTATAACATTTTCTAAATTACATTCTAACTCAATTAAATTCTCATTCCATTCTACTTTCGCACCAGTTAATAAAATTCCATAAAGATAATAATCCCCATCCCACCTTAAATCTGCCATTTTATTAAATAACACAAAGTAATCTTCATACCCACATAATGAGTCCTTTTTGAACAGAAGCATGAATATATTTCTAGAATAACAATTTTCCTCTGTGTCATAGTTTTTTATCACTGGATACAACAAATATACGCATCTCAATACCTCTGGGAATTGAGGCGCTTCTTCAAATATCTTATATATTCTACACCATAATTCATCATTATATTCAGTCGCTTTGCTAATATCCACTACTTCATCAATTAATTCTACAACTGTTTTATTTTCTTTTATCCATTCCGCAGCTTCATCATCTCCATTTTCTTCTGCCTGTTCATATAATTGCACTGCATGAAAAAAATCTTTTTTTACATACTCACCCTTTTCATACATCTCAGCCAGACAGAATAATGAAAATGCATCTCCATATTCACTCGCTTTCTCTAAGAATTTATATCCTAACTTCAAATTTTTTTGAACTTTGATTTCATATTCTTTAATTCCATCTACCGATACAGTTACCGATTTTCCTATATATGCCCCACCTACACAACGAAGAACTTTTTTAGCATCCTCTATATCGGAATATTCATTTACATTTCGTTTAAGCATGGATTTCCAACACATAGTAGCTTTTTTTATATCTTTTTTTACATATTTTCCCTGCAAATATGCAACACCCAATGCGAATTCCAAATTTTCAATATGAAAATATAATCCTCTAGTTTTTGTAATATTATTCATCTTCTTTAACTTTTCAAAAAAATATGCACACCACTTATATCCTTTTTCCTCATTAAGCTTCACGCTAACTACTCCATCCTTTGAATGTGCACCTTTTAACAAAAAAATTCCATAAATATAATAATCCACATTACATTTCATACTTAGTAATGTATTATACAAATTCATATAATCCTCATATTCACAAATAGATTTTTCATTATATATCGCATAATACATAATATAAGAATATTCTGTTTCTTCCGTATCATAATATTGCTTCAAAACTGGATATAACATATATAATTTTCCTAACACATTGGGATATTGGGATGCATTTTGAAATATCGTCAAAATATCTTGTAGTGCATTTTCAGTATAATGCATATTTTGACTAATCTGAATAATTTTTTCGACTAATTCATTTGCCTCCTTAGAATTAATCGCCGTATTTCTATGAACATACTTTCGAACATTATTATCTTTTTTCAAAATATAGTTTCCATAACTCTCAAACCATATATTTACCGCCCACTCAGCTTCTTGCTCCTGAGTTCTATAATTACTGGTAAGATCCTTTTTAAATCGCAAAAAGCTTTCAAATTCCACACTTTCACATTTTTCTATTTCTTCTACAATTCCATCTTTGTACAATGAAATCAGTAAATGATTCAGCCATTTTTCTTTTGGAAAATAATCACTAATTAAACCTCTAAGTTTTCTCTCATCTTTAATAGCTTCTATATTTTCCTCTAAAAGATTGGAAAATCTATCCTGAAAAATTATCAATTGTTTTTCTTCTTCACACATTTTACACCCAATCATACTTTCTGATATTGCTACTTCAAATCACGTAACTATAAACGTATAAATTATATCATAGCAGTATGCATAACGCACAATTTTTATCTCAATCTTTCACATATTTTATATTTTTTTACAAATCTTAGCCTTCCATCCCCCTCAACCTCTCCAAGTCCTCATAATACCTCCGCACGCAATTCCTGAACACCCATCTGTCCAATCCTTTAAATTCTACATCCTTTCTCAATTCCAGCGCCATATCCAGCACGCAGCCCACCAAATCCTCCACCACACCAAACCAGTCATGCAGTTCATCCGGCGGTACCGGAATTTCTGTCATTTTGTAATATTCCTCATAGACCTGGCGTATCCATGGTTTATATTCCCGCTGAACTTCCTTAATGGTTTTGGTTCTGTTATCAACCTCTTCCAGATCCGCAATAAACTGCTCTGCCATAGATACCGTTTTGCTCAGAAGCTGTTTTGCCTGTTGCCGGAATTGTTCTTCTGAAATATCGGTTTGTTGAAGTTTTCGCACGATTTCATAGGAAGAATCCTGTGAGATCCAGATTCCACCTATAACTTCCGCATTCTTTTCATTCCTGAAATATTTTTTCTGTAATTCGCTATTACAGCACCAGATACCCGTTGCAAAATATCGGTGATTTACCATATCGCTTTCATCATATCCAAAATAGAACCATATAGCATCTGCTGATTTATGGCCATGGATATCTTCCATTTTTTGTGTCGAATACACATCTGCATACTTTACTTCCTGTACCGCTTCTCTCGTAATCGCAGACAACTGCCTGGCATTGCTCTTCTCTTTTACCAGAATAAAAACTGCCAATCGCTTTTCCTTTAGCGTAGACAACGACTCAACAGACTGGATTATATAATCATTTTTCTCAAGATATACCTGCAAAGACTGATACGGTTTATATTCTTCTACCTGAAAAAATATCGTGCCGCCTAAGCTGGCACGATAGATAGGATGCTGGATTCTATCTGGATTTTTCATGTTCCAGATTTTTATAAGCTGTTTCACTTCCTCATTGATATCCGCCAGTGAAACTCTTCCCTGTCGGATTTTTCGATTGACTGTCATAGCGGTAGTTAAAATTCCTGTATATAAGCTATGCGTTCCTCCCACTCCAAGCCAGGACTTTTCATCAGATGCTGAAGATGCCATGACAGCAATCCCATGCCCCGCAAAATCATCTACCGTTTTTTCCATGTCCATTTTCATACTTTGACTCATACGGAAGTCCCCAGAATAACAACAATCCATAATAACGATCTTACTTTTCGCTTTGATCTTTTTGATAAATTCAATGATGCTCTGAATGGAAACTGCTGCATCTGAAAAGCATAATCCTCTGTTATCTCCATGACCTGAAAAATAAAATATAAATCCGTCTTCTCCAGAAACATATTTTGAAATTTCCGCAATATTCCTTGCAAAACTCCTGCTTGTAACTACTCCATCTTCGCCGGAAATCCGTATATTGTCATCCGGGATTTTCAAGCCCTGCATCAATGCTGTCTTCATTAACTCCGAATCCATTTTCCATGATGGAAGGTTTTTTCTTTTACCGATTTCATAAACTCCAACCGGTGCAAGTAATGCATAGAATTTATTTTCCATCTTCACTTTTTCCATACTTTCTGCTTAATTGAATAACTGCATTTAACGCTACTGCCTCGTGATTGGGTTCGTTAAATTCATCTGAAGTATATTCGTGAACATTTCCAAGCTGTTCGTCTGACATCTGCGTTACTTTCTCTACGATATCCCCAATTTTCGCTTTTCGCTCCTGCTTTGTTAATACTCCCATCTTTTTTCTCCTTTCCATTTCCAGGGCATGTTTAAAAATCACTCTCGCAATCTGCACGCCCTAACCCAGAATCGGCTGTCCATATTCATCAAGCATAAAATTAATTGCCATCCGGTCGTATACTTTATGTTCGATAAAAAATTTAATGATCAGATCCCCTTTGTTTGACGGTGAAAAAGCATACTCTGCGCGGGATAGAAGGTCATTTGTTTTATTTATATCAAGTTCCAGAGCAATCGCCAGTGCCAGCACGATATTTTTCCCCGGATGATATGCCGGATTGCTGCGGATTTTTGAAAAAAGCTTTCTATCTAATCCTGCTTTCTTATAAATTTCTGCATCCGTCATGCCGCTATTATCAATATACTGGAACAATTTGTCGTGAAAAGTATCTCCCACTTCATCTATCAGGCTCTTTAAATCCAGACTTTCATTATTCGTCAGTCCCGCATCCTTTGCTAATGATTCACCCGCATCCCACATAAGGTATTGGTCATCATCTCTACAAAGCTCTGTATAATTTTTCACTATGTAAGCATTTAGTTTTGTCTTAAAAGATCTGTCCAATAACATTTCTCATCCTCATCTATCAGTGTTTTATGTATACTTATTATAGCAACAGTGAGATATATCCACAACGTATGATATATAGCATTACCGCTAAATCACCTTTTAAAGGTATTCTCATAATACACCTGTCATATTTTTTGTGGTCTCTTTTTGAGCGACATTTCATTTGCTTACAAAAATTGTACTGCTATTTTCCAATAAAAAACCTCCTCATAAAAATTCCTAAAAATATGTCATTTTAAAGCGCTAAAGCACTAAAATTTTAAATCACATCATGTTATACCAGTACAGCGTTTTCGAAATAATTATACCACTTACAGATGACATCTTTGCTTGCACTCCTCCTGATACAAGTAAGTCCCCTGCTTATTGCTTTTCGCAACCTCCGCAGGGGACTTACTTGATTCGATTAAAATTCATCACTTTTTACAATGACTTATGCATACCCTTGAACAGTAACCGCAAAAGAAAGCCACCCGGAAATCATAGGGTGACCTTCTCATATATGATTCAGCTTTATTTTTTATGAAAAAGAATTGTGCAGATCAGCACAGTAAAAGGTACCGAAAGTACGATCCCAAAACTGCCTGCCAGCCCCTGCATGATCGCAATTCCGATATTATTGGAATTGATGATCTGTTGGTACGGAAGATTATAGGAATAATCAAGAAGAAGAGTACTGACACTGCTTCCTGCAAATGCCAGTATAAGCGTATTGCTGTCCGTTCCCATCATGTCTCTTCCCACACGCAGCCCAGCCTTAAAAAGTTCCTTTCTGGATAAAGACAGATTCTGTCTGTAAATCTCATCAATGGCACTGCTGATGGACATGACAACATCCATAACTGCCCCCAGACAGGAAATCAGAAGGCCGGAGAAAAGCAAACCTCCAACCTGGATACGATTGGTATTCCAGAGAGTCATCAGGGTCTCAATATCCGAAACATTGTATCCGGAAATTCCTGATGCCTTGCTGAAACACCAGGCAGAAACCCCGGCAAGAATAACACCAACAAGGGTTCCAAGTGTTGCAGCACAGGTTTTCCGTGTAGGTCCGCCAATCAGATACATCGTGACCAGTGTAGTGATAAAACATACAAATACAGCAGTCCAGAAGGGGGAATATTTCAGGTACACCAGAGGCAGATATACAAAGATCACACAGAAGAATGTAAAGACAAGTCCCAGACATCCCTTTATCCCCTGCTTTCCACCGATCAGGCAGAGAACCAGCAGGTAGATCAGTGCAAAAATATAGATAACTCCTTCTCTGTCCTGGGTATAAACACTGGCAACTGTAGAATCACCTGCAACACTCTGCATGACAATTACCTTCATCCCCGGTTTGCAGGCAGCGCCAAACAGATATCCTGAGCTACTTGTAATATCCAGCTCTTCCCCCTTTCTCACTCCTGTAAGCATACGGACACGAACCTTCTGCTCACCCACACGGGTTCCGTTTTCCTCCAGATTATCCTGAAGGATTTTCACTACTTTTGCTTTCTCAAATGTCTGTCCTGTCCGGACCACCAGCTCTGTTTTTTCCACCTGATTCAGTTTAATGACAAAAACAGCGAACACACAGACAAATAAAATATAAATAAGATACCGGACCGCTTTTTTTCTGGTAAGCAGCCCGGTAAATTTTATTTTTTTCATACTCATGAAACTATTTGCGAAAGATTATCTTAATTCTCAGAAGCTTCTGCTGCTGCATCTGCGGATGTATCTGCAGCTTCTGCTGTGTCTGAAGCACTGTCTGTGGTGTCTGCAGCAGTGTCTGTATCATCTGAGGAACCGTCTGTAGTATCTGCAGAAGCATCAGCTGCGTCTGCACCAGTCTTTTTAATTGTAAATGTAGAATCAATTGCTTCCGCCTTGCCATCATCTGTAATCTGGTAAGTATCAATCGCAAAGGTATCTGCAGTTAATGTGATTACAGAATAACTTGGAAGCCAGTTCTGGCTGCGGGCTGCCACATAATCCTGCTGAGTGGAAAGAAGCTCATAATATTTGGAACCAGAAGCTGAGTTTGCAGTCATGTAGAGAATTCCCTGTGGATCTGTAACTGTATCTCCGTCAACTTCCTCAATCGTATAGCAGTTATTATCCTCATGGAATGCATCCAGTGCTACCTGTGCATCTGTGTCTCCCTCTTCCGGAGCAAGTGCGATCTGTTCCTGTGTATCTACATTTGTCGCATGATCCCAGTCATAATCTGTTCCGTCTGCATTCAGACTGAACTCATATTTACCATGAGTCTGTCCGTCACCATAAAGCATTTTGGAACGGCTGTATGTATGATCGTGTCCCTGAAGAACCACATCAATATCATTTGCATCAAATACAGGTGTAAGCTGTGTACGAAGGATCATACCGTCTGTGTCAGAGTGGTCAAGACCTGATCCGTAAATATCCTGATGAATGGTTACAATTCTCCATTTTGCATCCGGGTAAGCTTTGACAGCTTCTTCAATTGTTTTCTGATGCTCTGCCACATTGTAATTATTGGTATTCAGAACAATGAAAAGACCCTCTCCATAGCTGTAGTAGTAATCACCACCTGCCTGAGTTTTACCATTTTCTGTATTATTCGGGTTATTGAAATGATACATATAATCCTCATTCAGAGAATCATGGTTACCAATTGTAGTTGCCACTGCAAGTCCCTTCAGAGCATCTGCGCTTAAATAAGAAGCATATTCTTCCTCTTTTGCTTCACCGGTTTTGTTAACCTGGTCACCTGCAGAAATCACAAAGTTGATATCCGGATTCTGCTCAAGCGCTGTATTGAGAGTACGGTTCCATGAAAATCCGTCATTTTCTGCTGCTTTATTGGCTGCACCGGACTCATTGGTAAGCTCTGCTCCATTCTGTGTCTGACCTTTGGAAGCACCGATCTGCGGGTCACCTACATAGAGGATTTTTACTGAATCTGTACCCTGTGTTTTGTACTCAGATACCTCTGTCTGCTCACCATTTTTCTCAACTGTATAATAATAAGTTGTGTTCGGCTCCAGACCTGTAACTGTTACATGATTATATTCATATGCTTTGTCTCCTGTAAAGCTCTGGTCTACATCACCGGCAGTTCCTTCAAAGGTTTCAAGATTGTCCTTGTCTGTTCCGAAATGAACTACAGGTGTTGCATCGCTGTCACCTTTTTCACTGTACCATGCAAAGTTCAGCTGTGTATCATCAGCACCAGGTGTTAAAGATACCTTTGTAAAATCAGCTGCTGTTGTTTCCCAGGCTGCATCCCAGTCAGACCATCCGGAATCAGCACCAACCACGCTGCTGTCTGTATAATGCTCTGTAGATGCATATGCTGCCGGACAAACCATAGTCACTGAAAGAGCTGTCAAAAGACCTGCAATTAGTTTTCTTCTCATAATAATAATAGACTCCTTTTTACTCAAAAAATATTATTTTTTTGTTGACAAGTGGAGTATATCACCTGAATTTTCAAAAAACAATCAGGTTTGCTTATGTTTGACAGACATTTACACTTTCCTTAACAAAAGCAGATATTTGTTAAGTTTCATACATCCCAGAGAAACAATCATTTTAATACAGAAGGGAAGTTGTTCCCCTGCTCCAGTTCTTCCATCTGTCCCAGAATCTGCTTCTGACGATTGTCAAAAAGCAGACCTTTATTGTGACGATAATACTGATCCGAACCATTCTCACGGATAAACCAGAGACTGTAATAATTGGCATTCAGTTCCGTGATAAAGGCTACCATTTCCTGGCTGTCGCCAAAGGCCGCTTCCATAAAATCAAAAACATTCTGAAGTGTCTGGGAAATATATTCTGTCTGAGTTTCAAGGCTGTCAGCCACCTCTGCAAAAGCTGTTTTTGCCTTCTCATAAGTAGCCTTTTCTGAAATTTCATTTTCAAAGAAATTCACTGTACGGATAAATACTTTTTCTTCATTTTTAGTGAGAAGCTCAGATTTTTTTGCAGTATGAAAATCATTTTCTGCCTTTTTATAAATAGATTCCAGCGTCATTTCCGGAAGGTTATCTCTGTATTCTGTCATGTAACCATAGAGCTTTGTCACATAGGCATCCATAAAATAACAGTCTGCAAATAACTGGCTAAGCTTTCCGTTCAACAAACCAACAATACTCAGATGCTCATCCAGTGAAGCATTGCGGATCTTACCCAGAGTGATCGGTGTCCATTTACCCTGAAGCAGATCCTCCACTGCATAGTCTGTCTTATACTTATTGTATAATGCCAGATATGCGGCAAAATCTTTTGCGATCATTGGATGCTGGATATACTGATATACCACCTCTCTGTCCACTTCTTTATCCAGTGTTTCATATACCTGTATCAGCCTGGAAAGATCTTCCCAGCCTCTGGCGGTGGCAAAAATACGACCGTCTACTGTGTTCTCCATTCTGTAGAAATTCTTTCTGCGAAGCTCCAGATAAGAGATCACAGCAGGATGGATTCCCTGCTCATAGGCATATTCTTTCCATACTTCAAAATCCGGCTGCACATCGATTCTCTTGATTCTGTCAAGGGTTACTACGTCAAATTCGCGGACAGATTTATTGTATTCCGGCGGGTTTCCTGCTGTCACGATCACCCATCCCTCCGGTACTTTCTGATTGCCAAATGTCTTTCCCTGAAGAAACTGCAGCATCATAGGCGCCAAGGTCTCTGATACGCAGTTAATCTCATCAATAAAAAGAATTCCTTCTCTGAAACCTGTTTTTTCCATCTTTTCATAGACAGAGGCAATAATCTCACTCATAGTATATTCTGTGACAGAAAAAGTCTCCTGACCAAAAGTTTTCTCTTTGATAAACGGCAGTCCTACTGCACTCTGACGGGTGTGATGTGTGATAGTATAAGATACCAGACCTACCTTACATTCCCTGGCGATCTGTTCCATAATCTGCGTCTTTCCAATACCCGGTGCCCCCATAAGGAGAATCGGTCTCTGGCGTATGGCAGGGATCAGATATTCTCCAAATTCATCCTTCGCAAGGTATGCTTCTATTGAGTCCTTTATCTCCTGTTTTGCTCGCTTTATATCCATAATGTAAATCCTTTCCTGCTGAACACTTCTTACTTTTACTCAGCTTTTTATTTCATTGCCTGTCTGACTTATCAAAATCATCCTCATCCAGGATCAGTTTCATAGCCCATACCGGCACATCCACATCTCTATAATTATCCTGCATAAACACAAATGCAGTCTTATATGATGGCATTTTCTTCGGGTAAATTCCGAATCCGTCTGTAAAATAGATCATCCCTTTCAGGTTATGAAATTCATGCTGTTCCAGCAGTTTGTCCACCCATTCAAATGCAGGCCTGAAATCTGTTCCGCCATCTCCATACAGTTCCAGATGTTCCATATAGTCTTTCATTTCTTTCCGGGAGGTAATCCTTTTATCTGTGTGGACTTTCTCATCACACTGAATGATGTGCACATTGATTTTTGTAAAAAAGCTCTCACTCTCACTAAGTACACCGTAGGTTTCCTCCAGAAACTTTCTCACCAGTTCTCCTGAACAAGACATGGAGGTATCGATAATGATCACGAACTCCTCTATCTTCTTAACTTCTTTGGATTCCAATGGTTCGATCAACGGCATATTTCCATAAAGGCGCAGACCATAGGTATAGAAATTGTAATCAAAACTGTCATCATCCACTGCAAGTTCTTCGTGAAAAACTGCAAATTTCCGCAGGAATTCTCTGTAATCGTATCGTCTTCTGTTCTCTGTTTTTATCTGCTCCAGGAAATTTCCATCCCGCTCACCTGCCTCCTGTGAAAAGGTTTCCAGGTCTGTCTCGATTCCATCATTAATCTCCCCCCATTTGCGGCTGAGCATGGGATTCGTTTTCTGATCCGATTTCTTACTTTCCCAGTATCTGTGGTCATCTGTGCGAAATTCCTGTTCCAGATTTGTAAGATCCTTTTCGTTCAGATTCCATTCTGACAATATTTTATATACTCTCTGTGCGTTGAGGGTTTTTCCCTCTTTTTCAAGGAGACGGTAGGTTTCCCTTCGCAGAAGACTGCGTGAGAAACGGATACTCCGATAGTTCATCCCATCTATCATATGCTCCACTGCAATGTCACAACTCAGATCACGCATACGTTCCTGGATTGTGATTCCATCGTCAGCCCTCTTCTTACCTTCTGTACCGCTCCATGCAAAATGCCGGAAAATACAGTGGAATACCATATGCAGATATCCTCTGTTCACCAGAATCCTGTTCTCTCTATATAAGCCTCCCAGCATCTGCGGCTGGAAATACATCACTCTTCCATCCGTTCCAAATCCATGGACCTGACCATCCATCTGATAAGAAAAACTGCTCAGCGCCACATCCAAAAACCGCATTCCCAGATATAATTCATCCCGCGCAACCCTGAGAATACTGCTGCCGATTTCCTGCAAACGCTCTGCTCTTTCTGCTATTTCCTGTATTTTATCCTCTGGCTGCATTATTATTTTCCTCTATATCTATCACAGTTCAAACCTCTTTTTTCTTAGTATAGTTCTTCTATTCAAAGATTTTTCTGTAGTTTGTGATTGTTCATTTTTCCCCTGCTCTGTCCTGTCAGCTTCCTGACTATTTTGCAACTTATCCACATCTATACGTTCACTTCCTGCCGTATTATCCACCAGATTTGCTCTTTCATTCATCAAAAATGCGGATACTTCCGTTTCTTTTCTCTTAGATGCACAATCCAACGCAGAATCAATTCCCTCCAGTGTCCAGAGTTTTTGCGAGGATATCACTTCCAATCTGTGCATATCCTCCTGCTTTACCAGATATTCTGCAATATCTCCTAGATTCTTACGGATATATTCCCTGTAATTCTCCCTGGCTTTCTCGGTCAGTTCATAAGGAAACTCCAGTCTGCCAAATGACATATCAACCAGAACTTCCAGCTTATCCATGGCTACCGCCATTTCAAAAAGCCTGTCATATTCCTGATAATTCAGCTCCTTATCATAAAAACACTGCCTGTAATTACTGCCTGATCCATGATATTCCGTATACAAAATACGCGCCGGAGTGTTCTCAACCGCCTCATCATAATGCTCCGGAAATACAAGTCTGGCTTCTTCATACTCATAAAGAAAGTTTACATCTATCCTCTGCCACATCTCGCCCAGCATTTCCTTAACGCCTGACTTCTTTCCCTGTCTCATATGAACAGTCAGCTTCTCCAATGCATGGCAGCCTGTAAATGCACCACAGCCTATCTGCATCAGGCTGTCAGAAAACTCCAGCTTTTTCAGATTTCCGCAGCCATAAAAAATATATCGTCCAATCTCTTTTAAAGTGTAAGGAAAAACAATCTCCTCCACATCATTTCCTGCCAGAACATGCTCTTCTCTGCCAAACCCAAGACCATCTGACACTTCCCACAGGCTGGCATTTTTCAGTTCTTCTTTCTCATCCATATGACTGGAAAATGCATACGGTGCCGCACTGATCACCAATTTGCCATCTATCATTCCCGGAATCTCAACTCTGCCCTCTATTCCAAAACACCGCAGAATTTCAATCCCGCCAGATTTCTCTCTGTAGTAAATCTTCATTTTCTCATTTCTCCCCGAAGATATTTTCTCTCAAAGCACATAAAATCATCCCTGAAAAGTATAATACTTCCCAGGGATTTTTTCTATACTACTGATGCTTAATATTAAACAGATATTCGCACTCCACTACCCACCTATAATCGAATACCGATATAAAGATTACCATTAGCGTAATACTGGCTCCGGTTTAAAATTCAGATAATCTCCTGATACCAGCTTGTACTCTATTCCATCCACATAGCCTTTAAAGCTGTCATCATACCGCTTCTCTCCATGACAGTGAGAATAGATTACCTTCTCGGCGCCAAATTCCTGTGCCATCAGGGTAAACGGACTCTCCATCTCTCCAATACTTGTAGGTGGATAATGAAGAAACATGATAAACTTCTCATATCCTGCTGCCTTCGCCGCTTCAAAAGAGCAGCGCAGCCGCCCCAACTCCCGCTCTCGGATCTTCAGAAAATGCTCATAGCTGTCTTTTCCTTCATAACAGTAGCCTTTGGTTCCCACCAGTGCATAATCCTCATATGTATAAAAATTATTCTGCAAAAATTCCAGCTTTCCTCTGAACATCTCATTCAGATTTTCTGTTTTCTTCGCATCCCAGAACATATCGTGATTTCCCCGAAGCAGAATCTTCCTGCCCGGCAGAGCCATAATAAAATCCAGATCCGCCTGACACTCTGCAAGATCTCTCCCCCAGGAATGATCTCCTGTTATCACTACTGTATCATTCTCTGTTACTCTCTTCTTCCAGTACTTCTCAATCTTAACCACATGGTTCTTCCATCTTTTATCAAATACATCCATAGGTTTATTGACTGTAAACGAAAGATGAAAATCACCGATTGCGTATAGGCTCATTGTACACTCTCCTGTCTGTTCTGCTCGTTAATTATCTTCCAATCTCGATGCTCATGGCATGCCAGGCTTCTCCGCCCCAGGTGGAGTTTGCCTGACCCAGATCTGTAAAGCCGAATTTCTCATACATCTTCACTTTTTCATCCAGACAGGTGAGGAAAAGTTTCTTTCGTCCTTTTTGTGCTTCCTTCTGGCAGTATCGGGATACCAGTTCACGTCCCAGTCCCTGCATACGATATTCCGGACGGACATCCAGACCCAGAAGCATGATATTTTTGCCTTCAGGATTACTCAGGGAAATATCTGTGAAGAATTCGTCTCTGAAAGCCTCCTCATCTGTAGGAACTCCATTAAGAAATGCAGCCAGCTTTCCGGTTTCCTTATCCTCAGCTACCAGAAATGTTTCTGCTGTTGCTTTTATTCTCTCTGTCAGACTTTTCGGGGAACATGCCTCATTTGGCGGGAAACAGATCTGCTCGATCTCTATCGCCTGCTGTGTCTCCTCCGGTCTGATACATCTGAATTCAAATCTATCCATATTGTTTGTACTCATTTTATTATCCTTCTCCTGTTATCTTGTTATTTCCTGCATATTCGGGATCTGCAAGTTTCCCATATAGTTGTTTTATCTACATCGGGCAGCTTCTCTTTGATTTCTCATCCAAATCTTCCCGTACGTAGTGTGCATTAAACTCCATGTTAATGTCGCGGATTTCCTTTGTACCATCAATATATTCCTGATACATCTCTGTCAGTCCCGCCATACAGCCATCACAGCTTGCAGAAATATTCCCAAAAGATTCCTCCACAATCTGTTTTCTTTCTTCTCTGGTTGTGTCCTTTATCAAAATACTCTTAATCTCCATAACCTTCACCCCGACTTTCTTTGGTATTCTTTTGATATTTCTTTCCTTATATCTTTTATTTGATTGTAACATCTGAAAGCATTTTTGTGAAGCTAAGAAACAGGCATAAAAAACGGTCTGATTACATTCTCTCAAAATATGTCAGTTTAAAGTGTTAAAGTACTGGAATTTTAGATAACACCATGTTATACTTGTAAAGGAAAATGTGCAGGCAGTCCGGTCAGGTATAAAATATTCCTGAGTTCCGGCATTATCAAAGACCTGCATGTACTTATATGGAGGAAACAGATCATGTCTATGAAAATCAATCACGAGCTCCCTTTACCGGAGGTTCTGAAATCTCAGTACCCTCTCAGCCAGGAACTCAAAGAAGTAAAAAAACAGCGCGATGAAGAAATACGCCGTATCTTCACCGGTGAATCAGATAAATTTATCGTCCTTGTAGGACCTTGTTCCGCTGATAACGAAGATACAGTCTGCGAATATGTACGCAAACTGAAAACAGTGGCAGATAAAGTCTCTGACAAACTGATGATCATCCCGCGAGTCTATACAAATAAGCCCCGTACCACAGGTGACGGTTACAAAGGAATGCTTCATCAGCCAGATCCAGATAAGGCTCCTGACCTTCTTGCCGGAATTATTGCTATCCGCAAGATGCACATGAGAGTTATGCAGGAGACAGGACTCTCTTCTGCAGATGAGATGCTTTATCCTGAAAACCGCAGCTATCTGGATGATATTCTCTCCTACGAAGCTGTAGGTGCACGTTCTGTGGAGAACCAGCAGCATCGTCTCACTGCCAGCGGCATGGATATTCCTGTCGGTATGAAGAATCCTACCAGCGGTGATCTCTCTGTTATGCTGAATTCCGTCACTGCTGCACAGCATCCACATCACTTCATCTACAGAGGAAATGATGTGGAAACTTCAGGAAATGATCTGGCACACACTATTCTCAGAGGTGGTGTAAACCAGTACGGACAGACTATTCCTAACTACCACTATGAAGATCTGATGCGCCTGTCTGCTCTGTATGCCAAAAAAGATCTTAAGAACCCTGCCATCATCATAGATGCCAACCACTCTAATTCCAATAAACAATACAAAGAGCAGATCCGAATTGTCTCAGAAGTACTTCACAGTCGTAATTATAATCCGGAACTTAAAAAGCTGGTAAAAGGTGTTATGATTGAAAGCTACCTTCTGGAGGGCCGTCAGGATATCAGTGATCATATGACTCCTGGCTGTTCCATCACAGATCCCTGCCTCGGATGGGAAGATACAGAACGGCTTATCTATGATATTGCTGAGAAATGCTGATTTTTATGGATAATACAAATAATTCCTGCTGTTGTGGAGAGACAGAACATTTTTCAGGCTGCCTGATCTGTGGAGCACCGGTCACATACAGCGTCGAAAGTTCTGTGAAAACCTGCAGCATCTGCCACAAAGAGCAGCTGACAAATGCTGTCTGTGAAAATGGCCATTTTGTCTGTGATGCCTGTCACAGCTATGGTACTTATATACCGGTGAGCACAGCCCTCAGAAGCAGCACAGAGAAGGATCCCCTGCTGCTTCTGGAAGAGATCATGGACCTTCCTTCTGTCCACATGCATGGACCTGAACATCATGCCATTGTTCCCAGTGTTCTTCTGACTGCACTTCGCAATAATGGAGAGCGTATGAATTACGATACCGCATTATCTGAAATCTGTAAAAGAGCGAAGCAGGTTCCCGGTGGTACCTGCGGTTACTGGGGAGTGTGTGGTGCAGCAGCAGGTGCCGGAATCTTTATGTCCGTTATGACCGGATCCGGTCCCCTCCATAAGGATGCATGGCCCTTTCCTCAGAAGCTTGTCTCTGTTATTTTATCCAAACTGGCTGATGTTGGTGGTCCGCGCTGCTGTAAACGCACCAGCAGAATTGCTATTGAAGAAGCGATCAGGTTTTACAGGCAGTTCAGCTCTGTAAAGATTCCGCTGTCTTCTGTACTATGTAAATATTTTGAAGATAATAAAGAATGTATCAGAGAGGACTGTCCGTATTATCCTGTGAACAAATAACTATTCATAAAATAAAAAACAGAACGAAATCCGACTGATAGTCAATGGGTTTCGTTCTGTTTTCTAATAGTTTCTCTATAAAATAATACGTTTCGCAGGATACAATGCCCTATCGCTCCATTCTGCTTTTCTGCAGTCCAAAGAAATAATATTCTTCTCTGCGCAGACATTTCTGATCAGTTCTTCTCCGTTATCTGATATAAAAAGTGCTGTGATTTCTTTTTTCCCTCCAACACTCCTTACACAGTAATCTACCAGTTCCGGAAACTGAAACAGTAATTCATCCATTTCTCTCATACTTTTGGACTGGTCGATGCGCCTTACAAAATCCAGACGCCTTACCTCACTTCCGCAGATACATTTTCCGGGGATGATACGTGTATGATCGCCGGTCCTGTATCTGATCAGAGGCTGTGCCTCCATCCCAATGGTTGTGATCACCAGTTCTCCCCATTGACCGTCAGGCAGAACATTTCCCTCTTTATCTATGATCTCTGTGATACAATGATTCTCCCTCATGTGCATGCCCTCATGAGCCTGACAGCAAATCGCACCCCCAAGCCCCATCTCTCTGGAACCATAATGAGGCCAGAGTGGTGTTCCCAAAATTTTTTCTATTGCTTTCATTACTGTTTCCGGACAGGCATCCCCTGATATCAGTGCTCTCTTTATACTGCCTTTTCCACACATTCTGAGCATGGAAAGCAGTGCTGTCGGCATACCTACATAAGTATCCGGCCGCTCCTCTTCCAGAATTGTTTTTAACTCACCATAGGTTTTATTGTTCCCGGTTAAAAGGGGGTGTGCTCCTATACGTCTGATTGCTTCTGCGATCAGCTCTCCCAGTCCAGAAGGACCTGAAAACGGCATGGCAACCATAGTCCTGCTTCCCGGATAAATAAACTCACCAAGTCCGGCCATAAAAAGTTCTATGGTATGTTCACAATCTCCTTCTGTATAAAATACACGTTTACCTGCACCTGTTGTTCCGCTTGTCTGTTCTGAAATGATCCTCTGTATTTCTCCCTGAGAGCACAGTAACATCCTGCCCCCTTTCTGAGCAAGGTCGGATTCCGTTGTAAAGGGAAGGGGTTTCAGATCATCAAGGCTTTCCAGCCCTTCCGGCAGATCTCTATAAAATCCCTGCCTTTCTTTTTCTCTTTTCAGAACAGCATTCAGTTTATCCAACTGTATTTTGTTTATTGTTTCCCTTGTAATATCTGTAATTTTTTCCTGCCTACAGATCATTGCATCTATATTGGATCGTTTCACTTTCTGTATAAATATGTTCCTTTCAGATTAGTCAGATTATATGCACAGAACGGTACCATTCCGTGATCAGGATCCACTTCACAGATATAACAGCGTTTCAGACGGTCAAGATCCAGATTCCAGGCATCCTGAAAGATCATACCTGATACTGCAAAGGTTTCATTATGTATCCGGATCAGAAACTCATCTAGCGCATCTGTCTGTGTCATTTCTCCCTCATCATAGGTTTTTGTACTGTAGCTCCACTGATTTTCCACATACTGCCTGGAATCATCACTGGTAGTACAGCAGCATCCTTTTCCTGATTTTTTTTCAAGAAGCTTCAGTTCCCGCTCTCCTTTTCTCAGATAACTTGCATGAAAGGAGCAGTAGGGATTCTCTGCGCCGCCGCCTGCAAAATCCTCAATTTTCATCAGTCCCTCTGTCTGTTCTTCAATAAGCCTCAGCATCTTTGGTATGGTGATGGGATTTTGGGGGCGCTTCTGGGAACATCTGCCAAAATAACTGATAGGCTGAAAATGTACGCCACGAACAAAGGGCATATGATCCAGACCAAATTTCAGAATATCCCCTACCTGCATATCATTTACTCCCGGCGCAATGACCGGCACAAGAGCAATACCAAGCTCTGCTTCTGAGCAGTTTAAGACCGCCTTTTTCTTCAGTTCCATCATAGCCTGTCCACGTAAAGTCTCATAAACCTGATCTGTCACACCGTCAAACTGAAGAAATACTGTATTCAGTCCTGCTTTTTTCAGCTTTCCGGCATACCCCTCCTCCCTGGCAAGCCGGATTCCATTGGTATTTAACTGAAAAAATGTAAATCCTTTTTCTCTTCCCATATGTATGATTTCAGGCAGATCGTCCCTCATGGTTGGTTCTCCTCCTGAAAGCTGTATATTAAAGGGACCTCCGTGAGCCATCAGAAAATCATACTGTTTTTCTATTTCACAGATGGGAATATCTCCCTTTTCCCTGTCTTCTCCTGCTGAAGCAAAGCAGACAGGACAATGCATATTACAGCGTTTTGTAACTTCCAGGATCATACAGCAGCCTTTTCTTTCATGTTCCTCACAGAGTCCGCAATTATCCGGACAGGATTTTTCTTTAACCTTCGGATTTACAGGCGTTTCTGCTGAGAGATTTTCTCTTCCCCAGGAAAGATAATCTGCTGCATTTCCTTCCCAGATCAGGGTCTGAAATTTTCCATGAGCATTGCATTCCTTTACCAGATAGATCCCGTCTTCACCGATACCTTTTATGGCAGGAACTACCTTCATACATTCCGGACAGACACTCTTTGTTTTGCCGATGGTGATCAAAGCTCCAGTACCTCCCGCTCTGTCAGAATTTCCATAACTTTTGTATAAGTATCTGCAATAAGTCCAGGACATTTCTCCATGATCACACCCCAGTCCAGATGAGTGATATCCTTACAGTAAAAAGCTCCGAATTCTTCCTCTGTCTTCTGGCGGAACCACTGATATAATTCCTGTACAGCCGGTTTCATCTGTGCATCTTCCTTCTCCTCAGGAGCCAGATTTCCGAGAAAATATCCGATGGCACAGGCACTTCCTGTCAGACATCCGCAGGTATCTCCACAGTAACCGATTCCTCCGCCAAGGCCTCCCATTGCCTTTACAAGCTGTGGATTTTCCTCTCCTATGGTTTCCAGAGTCATGATCATAATGATCTGTGAACAATGATATCCCATGCTGCCTAATTCCATTATTCTTTCGTAAAGATCCATACATTACTCCTTTCTGCCAACCACCATGGTATAGCCTATTTTTCTGCCTTTGTATTCTTTCTGCAGAAGCTTATGATCCTCGCAGCAGAATGAATCATTCCAGATTGCTTCCAGATAATATTCTCTCCAGAGAGCAGTCTGATCCTCCTGACAGAGAATCGTAAACCCTGTTTCTTTCACAATTTCCAGAAGATTGCCCGGATCCAGATCTGACAGCAAAAGAAATCCTCCCTTTTTCAGTACACGCCAGCATTCAGAGACTGCCTTTTTCTGATCTCTGCTGACAAAAAATGCACACTGGCTGATACAGAGATCCATACTGTCTGCTGCATACTGAAGGGTCAGAAAATCTCCCTGCTGCACCTCACTGCTTCGCGGAGCAAGATCCACACCCTGCACATTCAGACCAAATGCTTTCATGATCCGCACGGTCTCTCCCTCTCCTGCTCCCAGATCCAGAGCTTTCATTCCTTTTTTCAATTCTATTCTTTTCAGAAGATGAATTGTCTGCTCTTCCCCTCCGGGGTGTCTGTTCATCTATTTATCCTCCAGTGCACGTTCCACTGCCAAAACCTTTCCAAGAGCCAGCTCTTCCGGAACATAGACAAAGCCACATTTGGGACAGACCGGCATCTCAACAGGAAAACCGTTCTCCAGATACATAAATTTTGCTTTTCCCTTTACAAGAGGAACCTTGCATTTCATGCAGGTCAGCTTTCCCTCAGGATCAATGGTATAATATGTTCTCTCTACTGCCATTACTGTCCCACCCTTTTCATAATATTCATTCTATGACTGTATGCTCTGCGTACCAGATACCCTTCTTCTGTTTCCACAAATCTCACCCAGAATGTAACATTTCCAAGTCTGCTCCTTGTCACCAGTTCTTTTGTCTCTTCATCAAAGATCGCTTCCTGATTTTCTCTGTAATCTGATAATACACGCTCCACATCGCTTTTCAGGATCATACGTTCATCCATCATACTGATGGCATCTTCTGTATATGCAACGGTATAATCTTTTTTCTCCATCATCAGTTCCTCATTCCATATATTTTTTAAAAGCTTCTCTTTTAGCTCAAGCCGGTTGTAGCGTTTCTCACTGATATCCGGCATATTGGCGGCATTTATACCATACAGAAGTTCCAGGATATGTCTGGATTCCCTGCCTTCCCTGACAAATCGGTCCCTGCATGCCATGCAGTACGTTATATATGGGGAATCGGATCGTTCCAGACACTTTTCTGTCATTTTATCTGCCATCTCTTTATTAGCGTAGGCAGTCAGTCCGCCGTATCCGCAGCAGGGAGACAGATCTCTGGAATATTCTGTATTTACAACAGTGCACCCCATATCTGCAAGAAGCTCTCTTATTGTATCCTGTGTCTGTGTATCTCCCCTGGCACCGCAGGCATCATGTATTGCAACAGGTATCTCCAGTCCTTTTGCCTGTCCGGGAAGTCCGATTTCCTTTAAGATCTCCCAGATTCCTGTGACTTTGGCGCCAAGACTCTCTTTTAACTGTTTCATACAGCTTGGACAGCCTGCTATAATCATAGGATCTCCCAGTTTTGCAAGCTCCTGCTTCAGCTGTTCATTTACCTTTTCTGTCATTTCATAGCGTCCTGCCCATTCACTGATAGCACCACAGCATCCCAGCATCAGAGCAACACCGCCCTCTGTCCTCCTGCACAGATCCTCATATGCCTCTGTGACAACATCCGGCGCTATAGCTCCTGCCTGACATCCTGGGAAAAATACATATCTGCAGGTTTCATATCCCGGCTGAGGTCTGCATAAGAAAGCCTCCGAATTGGAGAACAGCATATCCATCAGTGCAAATTCATGAGGTGCCAGAGGCATTTTGTCTGTAGATACCATGTTTTCTCTTGCAGATTTGCAGACCTGGCTCATATCAAACCCATTTGGACAGGTTACAGTACACTGTCCGCAGAGTGAACAGGAATTCATCGGTTTATTCATCTGGTGATCTCCCATAATGATCTGGGTATTATTATAAATCTCACGTGCAAGAAGACCCGGATGCTTTTTATATTCCCTTAAATAGACACAGCTTTTCATACACTCATCACAGTGACACTGAATGCATCGCTTTGCTTCCTCAACAGCTTCTTCTTTTGAATATCCATCTGTGCTGCAGGGAATCTTTTTGGAGCCTTTCATCCCGTCCATATTTGTATAGAGCCTGGTGGTAACTGCTCCTTCACTGCCTCTGTTGCTGTGGGGCGAAAGATTCTGTACAAGGAGGTCTACAGTCAGGGCAGCTCTCTTTGCAGCAAAAGCTGCATCCATCACAGACCGGACCGGACCGCTGACAATTCCCGCCTGTTCTCTCAGCATGATCTCTGCGTCTGCTGTTTCCTCTGGAGCCAGCTTTTTGGCCACCTCCTCTGAAGCACAGACCACATCTGCCTCCTTCATTTTCGCTCTGATAAACGGAAGGTCAAGACTGCATCCGAATTCAAAG
This sequence comes from Blautia sp. MSK18_10, assembly GCF_020553185.1. Lineage (NCBI taxonomy): Bacteria > Bacillati > Bacillota > Clostridia > Lachnospirales > Lachnospiraceae > Blautia > Blautia sp. MSK18_10. Next base: position 66,095 of record NZ_JAJCGT010000011.1, read on the forward strand.
GAAAGGTCCATGGAACTGAGACGTTTTACCTCATTTTTGCGATCTGATTCCAAAAGCTCCGGAGCTGCTGCTGCAATATAGGCTTCATAATCTTTCTCCTGACAGTAAATGGTTGCAGGATACATCTTCTTTTCCAGTTCCCCTGCAAGAAACAGCGGGAACAATCCTGAGCCAAAGATCACAGCCTTTTTTTTCTTTCTGATACGAAATACACTGCTCCGTTTTCCAGGTTCCCCATATCGTACAATGGCACGCTCTACTTCACGTATGGATATGCCATCACCCAGCTCACAGAGTCTGCATTTTTCCTCACATGGTGCAGTACATCCGTTACAGAGGATCATGGGAAATGGTGTGATCTTTTCATAGATAGCCAGAGCTTTCTTAAAGTTTCCTTTTGCAGCATAAAACAGCATTTCTTTTGTATCTGCTTTGAAAGGACAGGCTGCAACACAGTACGCCGGCTGTTCATGAACACAGAGGCTGATCATATGATCCATCTCTTCCTTTGACATTCGATTTACGTGATAAACATGAGTGGAACCTCTTTCCTGTATATATGTCATAACCCGATACTCCTTTCATTTCCAAAGGGGAGACAGTCTCCCGTCTCCCCTTATTATATCACATGATAAAATTATACTGACAGTTATTTCTCAAGTTCCTTTAATGCTGCAAGAACCTTTTCAGGACGGGCAGGAACACGTGTGATACGTGCGCCTGTAGCATTGTAGATCGCATTCAGGATTGCAGGATGAGGAGCATCCAGCGGAGCCTCACCACAGCCGGCAGCACCGTAAGGACCGCTTGGGCGATATGTTTCATTGAAATGAAGTTCAATATCATCCGGCGCATCATTTGGATACGGAATGCCACAGTTCTTCAGAGAAGTATCATGGTTCAGATCCTCGAAATCTTCTGTAAGAGCAAGACCAATACCCTGTACAAGGCCGCCGTAGAAGTTGCCTTCTACAAGAAGTCTGTTCATGATGGTACCTACGTCAGCCACACAGGTGAATTTTTCAACTTTAACTTTACCTGTTTCTGTATTAACAGCAACTTCCGGAAGGAAGATCGTATACATGTAGGTTGCAAACGGATCACCCTGTGCTGTATCCTGATCGATCGGATGATCTGCACAGAAGGTTGTCACCCAGTTACCTTCATATTTTGTTGCAAGACCCTCAGCCACCATCTCATCATAAGTACGGAAGGTTCCGTCTTCTTTCTTCATGGCTGCCACAAGGTTTTCTGCTGCCAGACGACATGCATTACCTGACATAACCTGTGAACGTGATCCACCTGCAGGACCTGCATTAGGACATGTCTTGGTATCATTCATAACAAGTTTGATCTGTTCCGGTCTGATTCCTGCCTGACGAAGTGTTTCATGTGATGATACAAGAACCCCCATATCAGCGCCCTGTCCGTGATCTTCCCATGCAGCATACATTGTAACTGTTCCATCCGGATTCAGCTCTGCAAATGCGTTTGATGTATCAACACCATCAAGACCACAGCCATATACACCGAGAGATACACCGATACCATATTTGATCTTGCCATCAGAAGCTGTATTCTTTTCAGCCACACGTTTCTTAGCTGCTTCATACAGTGGACGAGCTGTCTTGAACAGTTCTTCTTCACAGTATACTTCAGGCGGATAACCTGTAGGGATCGTACTGCCTTCTGATTCTTTGTAACAGTTCATTTCACGGATATCGAAGGGGTCGATTCCCATCTTTGCAGCCAGAACATCTATCGCAATCTCAGATCCCATATAAGACTGAGGAGATCCGTAAGCACGGAATGCTGAACCCCATGCATGGTTTGTAAACACTGTTGTAGATTTATTACGGATAGAATTGATTCCATAGCCTGCACCTGTAAACTGGGAAAGTCTCATTGTAAGCAGATCACCGAATTCTGAGTATGGACCATGATCCACATAGTTATTGCCCCAGAGTGCAAGAAGCTTACCATTTTCATCTGCTGCAAGCTTGATATTCATAAATGCAGGGGATCTCTTTCCTGTATAAGTAATATTCTGGAACTGATTAAATACCAGAGACACAGGACGTTCAAGGATCTTAACAGCAGCGCCGATCAGAGCCTCATTTGTAGGAGAGAACTTGTAACCAAAGGTTCCTCCTGCATGGTTTTGAACAATTCGTAAGTTCTCCATTGGCACACCGATACCATCAGCGATCATAGGCATATGCAGATGGATACCAATGGATTTGGAATGAACAGTTATCATACCGTCTTCGTCAATGTAACCATAACCGCAGTCCGGCTCAAGATGAAGATGAGGCTGACGTGAACAGTAAGATTCGATCTCAACCTGCTGTGAATCCGGAATGCTGTCCCAGTCAAAATCAGGACCCTTGATACAGTTTGTCTCAAAGAATGCGTTCGGAATACCGGGATGAATCTCTGCCGCATCCGGTGCGATGGCATCCATTGCATTCATATATGCAGGAAGCTCTTCGATCTCAACTTTAACTGCTTCTGCTGCTGCCCTTGCATGCTCTTCTGTATCAGCAGCTACGATGGCAATCGCATCACCAAACTGGAAGATTTTTTCATCGCAAAGTACAGGACGTTCGAAACCGTCTGTCTTGTTGTGTTTTGGAAGCATTACAAGACCATTGATCTTATTGGTTCCGCCTGCTGCCTTAATATCTTTTGCTGTGATAACACGAACAACACCAGGCATACTCTCTGCTTCTGCTGTGTCAATATTGAGGATATTTGCATGAGAAACCTTTGCCTGTGTAAGAGCAAGGCGAAGTGTTCCTGATGGCATCTTTAATGCATCATCTGCACCAAAGTCCCAGGTACCTGTTACCTTCTGTGCTGCTGACGGACGGATATAATTTGTTCCAACAATAGAATCACCTGTCTGTTTGAACACAAGGTCTTCCTTTGTCATCTCGCCGCGCATAACTGCTGCTGCAGCCATAGTAGCATCGATCAGCGGCTTATAGCCTGTACAACGGCAGAGATTACGCTGTTTGTTAAACCAGTCTCTTACCTCCTCACGGGTAGGACTTGGATTATTGTCCAGAAGCACTTTTGCTGAAATAATAAATCCCGGTGAACAGAAACCGCACTGTGCGCATCCATATGCCATCCATGCAACCTGGATCGGATGCATATCAGAAAGTGTTCCCACACCTTCAATGGTTGTGATCTCTGCATGATCGGGAACACGGCTCATCTTGTAGATACAGGATCTTGTGACTTTTCCGTTCATAATAACATTACAGGCTCCACAGTGACCTTCACCGCAGCCAATCTTACATCCTGTAAGAAGAAGGTGATCACGGAGCACCTGCGCCAGTGTCTCATCCTTATCAAGAATAAGTATTCTCTCAACACCATTAATCTTCAATGTCTTTTTAATCATGTCCCATTCCTCCTTTTAAAAAAATTCATTTCAATCTTACTGATCTTCAGGCTTATGTGTTCCGCACGAATCATGGTCAGCTCCCCTGCCTGTCAGATCTTTCAGTCTCTCTATTCCTCTGGCGGAATAGAAAACAATGGAAGAGCTGCTCCCGTCCAGATTCTCACCGCTGAGCTTTAAAACATTTGCATTCTCATAATAATCGATGGGAAGCGTCCGGCTATATACAACCCCTGTACGCTCATCTTTTACCTGTACAGTAACTTCTTTTGCGGTAATCTCAAAAATCTTATCCATAAAAAAGTTCTCCTGTCCACGTTATTTTATATATCCATACTACCATAATTTTGCACAATTATACAAATTACAAATAATTAATAGTTGGCTATTTTATATATTACAGACAATTTTATTTTGTTTCATTTAAAATTTTAACTATTTTTATTCTTTTATATGTTATAATAATATCAAATTTGTATAATATCATTGAAAGAAGGAGGTATCTAAATGCAGACAGGCGCCCTCATCGTGGCTGCGGGGAAATCATCACGAATGGGAGACTTTAAACCCATGCTTCAGCTTGGCTCCATTTCCATCGCACAGCGCGTGATCAATAATTTCCGGCAGGCCGGAATCTCCAAAGTAGTAGTGGTAACCGGATATCATGCAGATGTTCTGGAATGCCACCTGGCTTCCAATAATGTAGTCTTTCTTCGAAATGAGAACTATGCAAACACTCATATGTTTGATTCTGTCCGAATCGGACTTGAGTATCTGAAAGACAAAGTGGATACGGTACTCTTTACACCTGTTGATGTTCCGCTGTTCACAGCCCAGACAGTCACTCAAATGCTCTCTCTGGGGCGTCCCCTTGTAACTCCGGTCTGTAATGGCAATCCCGGTCATCCCATTCTGATCCGTTCCACACTGATTGATTCCATCCTAAGTGATGACGGAAAATCAGGACTTAAAGGTGCTGTGGATAACTGCGGGGAACCCATGTATTATCTTAATGTAAAGGATCCCGGTATTATTCATGATGCTGATACACCAGAGGATTATGCTGAACTTCTCCGCATACACAACCAGAGCTTGATCCGTTCTGAAATCCATATTCAGCTAGCCCGGGAAAAAGTTTTTTTTGATGAAAAACTCTATTCGCTGCTTACACTGATCCATGAAACAGGATCTGTCCGCGATGCCTGTGAGCGCATGCACATTTCCTATTCTACCAGCTGGAACCTGATCCATACCCTGGAATCACAGCTTCATGAACCTCTGATCATCAGAAGCCAGGGCGGTACAAGGGGAAGCCATAGCGAACTGACACCATACGGCGAAGAATTTCTGAAACGATATGCCCGTTTTTCAGAAGAAACACGTTCCTGTTCAAAAAAAATATTTGAAGAATGTTTCGGAGGGTTTTTAAATGCGTAACCTTTATCTGGTCCGGCATGGAAAACCACAGTATCCGGATGAACATTCTTACTGTGTAGGACAGACAGATTTCTCTCTATCCATGCTTGGACATCTGCAGGCAGTCCTTCTTAATGAAGAATTGTCCGATAAAATATCAGGGGTATACTGCAGTCCTTTGTTAAGAACTGTTGAGACAGCAGGCCATATGGCACCTGAGCTTCCACATATCATTGTTTCTGATCTGTCAGAACGAAATCTGGGAGAATGGGATGGCCTTTCTTTTGATGAAATACGCCAGAGATGGCCGGACATTTATAAAGCGCGTGGGAATAACCCTGATCATCCGATCCCGGGAGCAGAAACTCCTGCTGCATCTGGTTTTCGCTTTTCGCAGGCAGTTCATAAGATTCTTTGCGCTTCTGAAGGTGATATTGCAGTGGTAACTCATACAGATGTAATCTCTTCTTATTTACATGCATTACATTCTGATATGTACAGCAGGCAGCAGTTTCGTCTGCCCTGCGGCTCTTACTATCATCTGGAAGTGAATGAAAAAAATAATATTTCTTTCTCTGATCCCAGTTATATACTGCCTCATCCTGAATTAAATGACGGACTATGTCTCAGGCTTCGCAATGCTGTTTCTCTGCCCCGTCATGTACAAGCTCACAGTGATGCTGTTACTGAACTTGCCTGTTGTTTATGCAATATGCTGGAATCCAATGGTTATATCTTTGACCAGAAGCTTGTTCGCTCCGGTGCACTTCTGCATGATATTGCCAGACTTCAGAGGCATCACGCGAAAACAGGCGGTGAACTTTTCTTACAGTTAGGTTATCCTGAGATCAGCCAGATCATTTCACAGCACCATGGTCTGTTGGAAGCCACGCTGGATGAAGCAGCTATTGTATTTCTGGCTGATAAACTGATTCAGGAAACACAGCGTGTAACCATAGAAAAAAGATTTGCCGACAGCATGAGTAAATGCAAAAGTCCGGAAGCTCGCAAAGCTCATGAGCAGCAGTTAGAACAAGCCCGCAAACTGCAGGACATGATACAATCACTCTGCCATATCACGCTTTAGTTCAGGCGGGCAGACGTACACAACTGGAGCAGAAAAATCACTTAATTTAGTTAGGAGGTATTTTATTATATGAGAACATTATTTCAGACAATAAAACAACAATTCCTGGAGGGAAACGATCTTGTACTTGTTTCCGTTACAGCATCCTCAGGGTCTACACCAAGAGGTGCCGGTTCCCGCATGCTGGTCGGAAAAAACGGCAGAATTTCCGGAACCATCGGAGGTGGAGCTGTAGAATATCGTGCTGAATGTATGGCATTGGATATTCTTGAAAAAAAGGAATCCTGCGAGCATGAATTCCGGCTGAATCATAAAGATGTTGAAAATATTGGTATGATCTGTGGTGGTGATGTTACGGCCTTTTTCCAGTATCTTGATCATAACGATCCGATTATTATGGAAATCACGGAAACTGCTGAAAAATTCTATGAAGAGCGAAAAGATTTCTGGCTGATCTGCGATCTTCTCACCATCTCCGGTGTGAGCCTTTACAGTCCTGCATGCGGTCTCATCGGAACTGCCAATGTTCCTTCTTCTGTATTATCTTCTTTGTCTCTAAAGCCACACCGATATCACAGTGAAGATTATGATCTGTTTTCTGAACAGATTGGAACCTCAGGAACTGTCTATGTATTCGGCGGCGGACATGTCTCACAAAAGCTTGTCCCAATCCTTGCAAGCGTTGATTTTCGCTGTGTTGTCCTGGATGACCGGCCGGAATTTACAAATCCTGCTCTTTTCCCAGGAGCAGTTGAAACAATACTTTGTGATTTCAACCATCTGGACCAGTATGTTTCTATTACAGCTGCTGATTATTGCTGCGTCATGACACGTGGACATTCCTATGATACCATTGTACAGGCACAGCTTCTCGCTACACCTGCATGTTATATAGGCGTCATTGGAAGCCGTGCAAAAAAAGCTGCTGTATTTCGCCGTCTGATTGAAGAATACAACATTAATGAACAAGATTTAAACCGTATCATCTCACCTATAGGACTGGAGATCAAAGCAGAAACACCGGCTGAAATCGCCATCTCCATCACAGGACAGATGATCCAGGTTCGCGCTGACAGAAAGGATACATCAAAATGATGGCAAAATCAGTATATAAAACTGTAATATTTGGTGCCGGACAAATTGGACAAATGACCGCAAGACTTCTCAGCAGTCCCTGTCAGCTCCTGTGCTTTGCTGATAATGACCCCCATAAACACGGATCATATATTGGAAATATTCCAGTCTGTTCTCCGGATACTGCAGCAGCACTTCTCCCGGATCTGGTCATCCTGGGAGTTCTGGATGAAGAACGGCGCAATTCTATGATAAAGCAGATGGAAAACTTAGGTTATCACGGACCTTTTCGTGATTCCTCCGTCCTTCGCATGTTTGACGCACGGGTTGCTGTTATGCGTCTTTTATCTGAGCAGATCTATCAATTGGATATTCCGGGAAATGTTGCAGAACTAGGTGTTTTTCGAGGTGAATTTTCTTCCCTGATCAGTGCAGCCTTTCCAGACCGAAAAATCCATCTTTTTGATACTTTTGAGGGATTTTCAGAAAAGGATATCACAATAGAAGCCTCCGGTAATCTGTCCCGTGCCAAAACAGGTGATTTTTCTTCTACTGATATTGACTCTGTTCTTCATGTTATGCCTAATCCTACACGTACTGTGATCCACAAAGGATGGTTTCCGGATACCTTTTCCGATGTCACAGATGAAACTTTTTGTTTTGTATCTCTGGACGCAGATCTCTATGCTCCAACTGCAGCCGCACTTCCTCTGTTCTATGAACGCCTGGCCACCGGAGGAGTTCTCCTGATCCACGATGTGTACAGTACACAGTTTTCCGGATGTCGAAAAGCGGTCGGGGAATTCTGTCTGAAAAACCATCTGTTTGCAGATCCTGTATGCGATCTGCATGGAAGCGCAATGATCCGAAAATTATAAAAGGAAACGCCGGAACCGGTATTTACCGGAACCAGCGTTTCTTTTTCATTTATTTATTGTATAGCCCTTTTCCACGTCCATGCCTAACCTTTATAAAGTTCCTTTCAGAACATTTTCCAACGCTTCTCATGGAAGTAATTTCAGGACTGGCCAATCAAAAAAATAACCGCTAGAAGCCTTGATTTCTAGCGGTTCTACGTGCGTTAGAGGTTGCTGCGTGCCAGTGGCACGCGTTTAGCAACGACCGGAGCGAAGCGTAGATCGAACCCGTTCGAGTCCGACCCGGACTTGAAAAAAAATAAGACAGTGCATTTGCACTGTCTTATTTTTTATTAGCGTGCGTTAGAGGATTCGAACCCCCGGCCTTTTGGTCCGTAGCCAAACGCTCTATCCAGCTGAGCTAAACGCACATCCTTGTGAAGTTCTTATCTCGTGTCCCTCACAACAATGAGTATTCTACTCTATACTGGAGCATTTGTCAACACTTTTTTTGAATTTTTTATTTTTTTCTTTTGATTCGCAAAATTATAACAATTTACAACTATTCTGTAATGATATCAGAACACCAAAATACCATCGCAGTCCTGTTTTCATTAATTCCGCCGCAAAGCCTCGATCGGGCTCAGTTTTGCTGCTTTCTTCGCAGGATAAATTCCAAAGAATACTCCTACTGCACAGGAAAACAAAGTCGCCGCCATAATTGTACTCAGGCTGATTCCCGGAGTGATGGACATTCCCATACTGCTGCTTATGATTGAACAGATCACATATCCGCCAATCACACCCAGAACAATTCCTATCACCCCTCCAATCACCGTCAGAATTGCCGCCTCTGCCAGAAACTGCATCATAATAGAAGAGGTTTTCGCTCCCAGTGACTTACGGATACCAATCTCTCTGGTACGTTCTGTTACGGAAACCAGCATAATATTCATAACGCCGATACCGCCAACCAGAAGGGAAATTCCCGCCACAAAGGAGATAAAAGCAGTCACCATATCCAGCATCTGATTCATAGAGCTCATAATATCCTGAAAGCTCTGTACCTGAAAGTAATCTTTTCCTGCACACTGATGTCTTTTTTCCATCAGTTTTACCACTTTGTCAGCAACATCCTGACTGTTTAAGCTCTTATCTGCCTGCATTGTTACTGAGAAAAAGTAATCGGATACACCAGTGAATTCATTCATTGTAGTATAGGGAACATTAATAGTCACCGGCATTCCCTCATAAGTATAACTGACAAAGGTTCCATTTTCTTTCTGGGTTGTCACCCCGCAGATACGAAGACTTTTGGTCAGTCCATAACAATTGACATCTACAGTCATTCCAACCACATCATCTGTGCCAAAGAGTCTTTTTGCATCTGCATCGGAAAGCACACAGACATTTTTTGCTTCCTGAACTTCATTTTCCCCGAAATATACTCCATGCTTCATGGTGGCATTATTTAACAGCTTTGCATCCGGTCCCTCACCCGTCAGCATAAGAGAAAAATTTCCCTTACCTGTGGTAGTTTCTCCACTGAATGAATCCGAAACATTTACTCCTTCTATACCGTCTACCGCCCGGATTGCTTCCACATCATCCGCAGTGATCCACTCCTCATCTGTCTGTGCCTCATCGCTGACACTGATAGCAATCTGCCCGCCGCCGATATCATCAATTTCACTGTTCATCTGGTTCTTGGTTCCTTCACCCACAGATACAATGGCAATTACAGAAGCAATGCCAATGATAATGCCAAGCATAGTCAGAAAAGAACGTCCCTTATTTGCCATAATATTATGGACTGCCATCTTGATATATTCATACAGATTACTCATCGGCATCCTCTCCTGTCTGTTCAGGAACTGCCTGTACTTCCATTCCCTCTGTGTAATCACCCAGATCTGCGATTACTTCTTCTCCTTCTTTGATTCCGTCCGTAATTTCCACATAATCCTCTGAGCTGATTCCTGTGGTAATATTTCTCTTTGTCACCAGTCCATCTTCTATTACATAGCAGAAGGAGCCTTCTTTTCCGATATTGACCACTTCCACAGGAAGAGTCACCACATTTTTCGCAGAAGCCGCATAAATCTTAACCTTTGCATCTACTCCCAGGAAAATATCTTCATCTGGATTATCAATGCTTACTGTTGCTGAAATGACCGGCGTTCCTTTTTCATTCTGCACCGCAATATGACTCATTTTTGTTACAGTACCCTGATAAGTATTATCCCCCAAGGTAATCTCAACAGACTGCCCCTCTTTCACTGTGTTATAATCATATTTAGAGAGAGTCACATCCACACTTGCCTTGTCTGTATTCTCAATAGTAAACAGTTCCATACCCTGAGTAACTGCTGCTCCCTGCTTAATATCTGCCTTGGATATGATTCCGTTAAATTCCGCGGTGATTCCTTTCTTTCCTTCCTTCACCAGTTCCTCGGCTGATTTTGCGTCCAGTTCGGAAAGATTATCTGTTACTTTCAGTTTCTCTTTTTCTTCTTTTGTCAGGCTTGTGGAATCTGCCTCTGCGATAGCTTTCTCAGAAGCCAGATCTGACTGAAGCTCTGCAAGTTCATCGCTTGCTGTCTCAAGTGCACTTTCCAGAGCAGAAGTATCCGCAGTTACTGTCCCGCCATCACTTCCACTGTAATCATATCCGTAGGAGGAAGAATCTTCCCCATCGCTGTCATCTGCATCTGAACCGTCTGAAATTCCCCATGAGTAATCTGCACTGCTTTCTGTGAAATCAGAAAGTACCGGCATTTTCGGTGTCTGCTGCTTAAGATCATTATAAGTCTGCTGTGCCTGCTGCATTGCGAGCTGTGCCTGTGTTCTTGCAGCCTCCGCATTATCCAGAGCCTGTGTATTCTCATCTGAAGGGTCTGCCTGCCATGTTGCAAATGCCATCTGATATGTGGTGTCTGCCTGATTATAATCGCTTTGTGCCTGATTATACTGTGCATTCAGATCTGAGAGCTGCTGCTGGTACTGCGGAAGAGTCTCCGTCTTGTATGTATAAAGTGCGGCCTGATATTTACTCTGGATTTCCTCCTGTTTCTTTGCCTCTGCCTGGGCTTTTGCCTGAGCTTCCTGCTGCTGTGCCTGAGCCTGAGCTGCTGCCTGTGCGGATGCCTGAGCTGCCGCTTCACGCTGTGCCGCTGTTGCAGCCGCTGAGATCTGTGATTTCAAAGACGAGACATAAGCTTTTTTATCCTTTATTTTCTTCTCAAGCTCCTGAACATTCTTTTTGGCATCCTTCTGCTTCTTCTCTGCTTTGTCAGATTTATTTCTTGTATCCTTTGTATCATACTTTGTTGATTTCAGATTCAGTTCTGCTTTCCGATTATCTTTCTCCAGATCCTCTGTATTAAACTCGATCAGTTTTGTTCCCTTTTTCACCACATCTCCCTGGGCAAAAGAAACCGTTTTCAGCTCTGCATTTACAGGAGAATAATAGGTCTTCTCCTCTTCACTTCCCACTGTTCCTGTAGCATCTACAATTTCCTCAACATCACCCTTCTCTGCAATTACCACCTGAACCTGCGGGATCTGATTTTCTGTGGAATTCCTCTGACCTGCTACTGTAACTCCGCCGGCAACAACGAGAACAGCCGCTGCTCCAATAATAATTTTCTTTTTACTTTTCTTTTTTTTCATAATATTTGTCTCCTTGTAACCGGGTTTATGCATCCAGCTGATTTTTTATATATTCTTCTTTCCCATAGTTTTTATTGATAAAATCTGACTCTATCTTTCCATCCATAATTCTGACTACACGCCTTGCCTGAGCAGCAATCCCATTATCATGTGTGATCAATATGACCGTTTTTCCCTGCTCGTGCATACTTTTAAGAATCTGAAGAATCTCCTTACTGGATGCAGAATCCAGATTTCCTGTAGGTTCATCTGCCAGGATCACCGGTGGCTGGGCCGCGATTGCTCTTGCAATAGCCACCCTCTGCTGCTGTCCTCCTGACATTTCATTTGGTCTGTGATCCATACGTTTCTCAAGCCCTACCATGGTCAGTGACTCTACTGCCAGCTTATGTCTCGTTTTTCTGTCTACCCCTCTGTAAACCAGCGGTAGTTCCACATTTTCAATTGCAGTCAGATTTGAGATCAGATTAAATCCCTGAAAAATAAATCCGATCTCCCGGTTTCTGACTTCTGAGAGTTCATTGTCTTCCATTGTGGACACATCAGTTCCATTCAGAAAATATTCGCCGGATGTAGGCACATCCAGACAACCCAGCATATTCATAAATGTAGACTTTCCTGAACCTGACTGTCCGATAATAGCAACAAACTCACCCTTATTAATTTCCAGATTAATATGATCCAGCGCCCGTACTTCATTCTCGCCGGGATTATATATTTTACACAAATCTTTTACTCTGATCAGCGCTTCCTCCATCTTTCCCTCCCGTCTATTAAATATCCTGCTCCAATCCAGATCTTACAGAATCGCAACCTGCCTTTCGTAAGATATCAGAAATACCTTTTACAATCATAACCTCACTTATATGTTAAAAGGGCAGCGCTTCAGTTTTCCAAAAGCTCTGCCCTTATCTGCGGAATCTGCAAGTCTCTGTTATCAGAAACGATACAGCTTCCACGATTTCTTCATATTTTTATTCTGCATCTGCCCGACTTTTTATGCTTCCAGCAGAAATGCCTTATATGCTTTCTTAGCTTCGTAAATATCTGCCTTACTTGTCACTTCCCATGGTGCATGCATACTGAGCACTGCCACACCGCTGTCAATGACTTCCATTCCATAAAGCGCTGCGATATAAGCGATTGTTCCGCCTCCGCCTACATCAACTTTACCAAGCTCAGCTGTCTGGAACGCAACTTCATGGCTGTCAAAAATATTTCTGACTCTTGCCACATATTCTGCATTTGCATCATTTGATCCGGATTTACCTCTTGCTCCGGTAAATTTATTTAATACGATACCTCTTCCAAGATAAGCTGCATTCTTTTTCTCAAATGCCTCCCCATAAGCCGGATCATAGCCTGCACTTACATCAGAGGAAAGCATACTGGAATTCTTCAGAGTTCTTCTCAATCTCAGATCACTGTAGCATCCCATTGCATCCAGAAGTTCAGCCACTGCGTTCTCAAAGAAACGTGACTGCATACCGGTTGCACCTACGCTTCCAATCTCTTCTTTATCAGTAAACAGACAGCAGGAAGTGTGTTTCGGGGTGTCCATCCCAAGCATTGCAAGCAGAGAAGTATATGCGCACACTCTATCATCCTGTCCATAAGCAGCGATCATACTTCTGTCCAGACCACACTCTCTTGCCTTTCCTGCCGGTACGATCTCCAGCTCTGCAGAAAGAAAATCTTCCTCTTCCATATCATACTTCTCTTTAAGGATATTCAGTACATTCTGTTTTACTGCCTCTTTCTTCTTATCATCTTCCAGGTCTTTCAGTGGTCTGCTGCCGATCAGGATGTCCAGATTCTCTCCCTCGATCACTTCTGTCGCTTTTTTCTGCATCTGCTTTCCTGCAAGATGGATCAGAAGGTCTGTGATATATACGATCGGATCATCCTCATCCTCACCGATATTTACTTCTGCTGTACTTCCGTCTTTCTTTACCACTACGCCATGGATTGCCAGGGGAAGAGTCACCCACTGGTATTTCTTAACACCGCCATAATAATGGGTATCCAGATATGCAAGATCCGTATCCTCATATAATGGATTCTGTTTGACATCAAGACGTGGAGAATCAATGTGTGCTCCCAGAATATTCATTCCCTCAGAAATATCATCCTGTCCGATATGAAACAGTGCAATGATCTTCTTCATTCCGACTGTATAAACTTTATCTCCTGCTTTCAGTTTCTCACCCTTCGCAGTCTTCTCTTCCAGAGATTCATAACCTGCTGCCCGTGCTTCTCTGATGATCTGCGTCACACATTCACGCTCTGTTTTTCCCACATTAAGAAAATTGCGATACGCTTTTGCAACCTGCTCCAGTTCTTTTTCTTCTGCTTCTGTATAAGAAAGCCATGCATTTCTACGTTCCATTTACTGTTCCGCCTTTCTTTATGACTGTCATTCATAGTATTGCTTTGATAACGGTAACTATTCATCAGTTCGCTATTATGTAATGATATTGAACAATTACCTGTTTTTCATTATAAAACATCCTCTGAAAATTTTCCATATGATTAATACTTATTTGTCAGTGGACATTATGGTTCATTTCCGCTATAGTTGATGGCAGGTTAATGTTTCTCCTCTCAAATTCATTATTTGCGAGGATTATTATAAAAATATCTGCAATACCAGGAGGTTCTGTCATGAAAAATTCAGAGGAACTGCGTCAGCAGCTTCGTTCCATAAACCGCAAAAGTTATCCGGCATATAAAGGGCTGAAAGGTCTGTATCATTTTGGAAATTATATTCTGTCCATCGACCATGTGCAGGGAGATCCTTTTGCTTCTCCCTCTCATGTCAGCATTCAGATTTCACACAGAGATGCCGGATTTCCCGTCGAATATTATAAAGATACGCTTACCGGGACTACTCTTTGCGACTATCTTACACGTCAGTTTGAAAAACAGGTCAGTCAGTACAGCTTTCGTGCAAAAGGCTCCGGCAAAAGCGGCCTGCTCACTGTCAGTCATTGTGGTCAGGAGATTCTTTCCCGGACAGCCTGTGAAATAACAGAAAAAGGCATAACCGCCCGCTTTTTTGTGGGCTTCCCTGCTAATGGACGCACGATCAATGCCACTGAACTGGAGAAAATCTTTTTTGATTTTCTGCCCGTATGCATTCAAAAATCCTTTTTCTACTCCAGCCTTAATGCAAAGGAATTACAGAATTATATAGAGCTTGCAGAGGATCAGGAATTTATCCGTCAGACGCTGCCCGCAAAAAATCTCTGCGCATTCATAGCCGACGGCTCCATCCTCCCAAGAGAAAGCGGTATTTCCTCCCGCCCTATGAAAGCTTCCGTTCCCTTTACTTCTCCGGACAGTCTGCGCATTTCCATAAATCTTCCCCATAAAGGAAAAATCACAGGCATGGGGATTCCAAAGGGAATCACTCTGATCGTAGGCGGTGGATATCATGGTAAATCCACGCTTCTGAATGCACTTGAACTTGGTGTATACAATCATATCCCCGGAGATGGACGTGAATACGTGATCACAGATGCAACTGCTGTCAAACTGCGTTCAGAAGATGGCCGTTTTATCAAGGATGTGGATATTTCCATGTTTATAAATGATCTTCCAAACAAGAAAGATACCCACTGTTTCTCTACACTGGATGCCAGTGGAAGCACTTCCCAGGCAGCCGGTATCGTAGAAAGCATGGAAGCCGGAAGCCACCTTTTTCTTCTTGACGAAGACACCTCCGCAACTAACTTCATGGTTCGTGATACTTTCATGCAGCAGGTTATTCAGCGTGAGAAAGAGCCGATCACTCCGTTTCTGGAGCGTGCAGAAGATCTTTATAAAAAAGCAGGGATTTCTACAATTCTTGTTGCCGGAAGTTCCGGGGCATTCTTTCATATTGCAGATACAATTATCCAGATGGACAATTACGTTCCAAAAGATATTACAGCTTCTGTCAAAAAATTATGCAGCCAATATCCTCTGCCTGCTGTTTCAGTTACTGATTTTCAGCTTCCGCACAGCCATCGCATTATGAGCAGACCTGCCGAATCTTCTAAGCACCTTAGACATAACAGCCGTGGAAATCATTCCGATTCCGGTGCCGCAAAACCTGAGCGCCTGAAAACCAGAATCTCCGGAACAGATGGCTTCTCTCTCGGCAGACAGGAGATTGATCTCCGCTATACAGAACAGCTTATTGACGCAGAACAGACCGCTGCCTTAGGTCTCCTGCTGAAATATGCAGTTGAACATCTGGCAGACGGCAGACGTACCCTGCCTGAGATTGTGCAGTTTCTCTGGAAAAATCTCTCTTTACATGGTCTGTCCTTCTTTACGGAGAATCAAAAAATTTCCTGTGGTTACGCTACTCCCCGTATTCAGGAAATTTATGCCTGTCTTAATCGTTACAGAGGTTTATAAGAAAGAATCCTGCTTCAGTGACATAATAAAATCACCGCTTCTCCGTCGATCTTGTCGGCTAAGCGGTGATTCACGTTCATTTTACACTTTTTAGGGAAAGGAAAGATTTTCTCTTAAGGTACGTCATTTCCTTAAGATATAAATATCATAACCTATAAATGTGAGAGAAATTTGTCTAATTTCTAATATAATTATAAAATTTATAAAAAAACTGCAAAAATTTGTTACTGTTCACTCCGTTCTCAGCAACACAAAAGTTTTACACTTTTAGAAATTTTGTAGGAATCAGTTGCATCTCCCTTTCAATCCGTTATAATATTAGATGTATGTAACTATTTAATAATCAAAGAAATCTCTGCGGAACAGTTATCTGATATAGAGCTGCATAACACAACAAAGGTTAGTACACCGTTTTCGAAATAACTATATCACTCACTTGTCTGCGAATCCGATTGCACAGGTATAAAAGCCTCAGCGTAGCCCGTACGCCTGCGTTTTTATACCTGCACACTCGAATCCGCATCTTACGCGATAGGTATAGTTATTTACGAAACGATGTACCAGGAAAGAGGAAAATAAATGTTTAGAAAAATAGATAAAACCAGTACATTCAACGATGTTCTGAAACAAATTATCGAAAATATCCAAAACGGAGAATTACAACCCGGCGATGCACTTCCTGCTGAACGTATTCTGGCAGAAGAATTCGGAATCTCCAGACCAGCATTACGAGAAGTCCTAAAGGCTCTTTCCCTGCTCGGGATTACTGTCAGCGTACATGGCGGTGCCAATTATATTGCAACTGATCTTCACAGCTGTCTTACTGAACCTCTGTCTATCATATTTCAAATGTACAACAGCAAAATTCAGGATGCATTGCAGCTTCGAGGCGCACTGGAAAGCAAAGCTGCTTTTCTCGCTGCCCAAAACTGTACACCGCTGGATGCTGCTGAACTCCAGCTTATCATTGCCAGACTGGACAGCACTCAGGATGAAAAAATCCGCGGTGATCTGGATCGTGATCTGCATCTGAAAATTGCTCAGATTTCTGACAATCCATTAATACTGAGTGTCTTAAATGCCTCTGCACAGATTACCGAAAATATGATCGTTGGAATACGTTCCTATCTTATGCAGAAAAATAACGATGCACCGGAGATTGATTCCCAGCACACTCGGCTTGTTCAGGCAATAACCAATAATGATGCACCTCTTGCAGAAAAAGTTATGAACGAACATATGCATACTATAGAATATCTCCTGAATGAAATTACGTCTGACAACCTCACAATTTCTGATAACGTTCAACAACCATAAATTATCCTGATCATGTTATCAAAAATTATATGTCAGCCCCACTTATCAGACCTATGGCAATCCTCTAAAATCATACTTTATCTGGAGAATTGCCATATCTGCTTTACAATCATTCTGTTTCTTCACTGAAAATCTCGCACATCAGCCTTGCACCTGTTTTAAATCCCATGGCAAAACTTTCTTCCAGCTCCTGTGGATATATTTCCATATGTTTATTCATCAGTTCATCCAGTTCTTCAGCAAGCTCATCTGTCAGTTGAACTCTCAATTTCTGATAGTACTGGTATGCCTTCTCTTTTTTCTCTTTACATAAATCATCATGCATTACTGACATTTCATTTTTTTCTCTATTGTCATTATCCATATACATACCATACAGTTTCCGAATCACATTTTCCATATATTTACCCAGTCTCTCTGAAAATATTTATTTACTGCATTCTAGAGCGTGTCTGAAAAAGGCTTTCTGCAAGATGTGCGTCACAATTTGTGGGATATTTTGCCCGGATGAGGGCGCCGTAGCGGGCTACGACAACTGAATTCGGGTGAAATATCCCGCAAAGTGGGGCGTGCAGATTGCGGGAATGATTTTTCAGACACACTCTAATGTTACAAGTATTCCCCACATATTCATAACTCACTCATACTATCGCATCAAATTAATTCTTACAACAGTCTCGCAGGATAACCTTTCTATTTCAAAGCGAAGAAAAGTAATACTAATATGTATTATAAAATTGTGTTATATCAATGTCAATCCTGTGTAACTATACTTTATATCATAACAGTGATTACGGAGATCAAAATTATAGCAATCCTCGTAAATAATGCATTTAAGACAGTTCAGCAGAGTGCGAAAGACAAGGAAGATATCTGCAGGCGTGCTGATGCACGGCAAAGATATCTGACGCAGGATTTCACACTCTGATGGGCTGGATTAAGATGCATTATTTCAGAGGATTGCTATAGAATAAGCAATATCAATTATGATAACCATTCACTAATAAATGTTTATACAGGAGGGATAATCATGCCAAACGACTTTATTGTCCGGCCAAAATGTACAGATAAAAAAGAAGACAGATCAATCACCATGACCATTCGCCTTGAACGTGAACTGCAAGAACAATATGATGACTTGTCTGCCAAAAGCGGACGCTCAAGAAATGAATTAATGTGCATGGCACTCCGCTATGCACTTGATAATCTGAAATTTATCGAATAAATTATATGTATATGCGGAAAAAAGTCCCTGAAAATATCTGAATAAATGAATGATTATTTAAGTATTGTATGAAATAATGTTATAATTGACGAACTAATACTCATAGATATACAATTACTTCAATAACAGCAATAAATTATCTGACATTATTTACCATATTACTTTATACAGGGAGGTTTTTTTATGCATTCATTATCAGATTCTACTCAGGGATACACTTACACCATTAAATGGATGTTCGGACTGCCAGAAGTTATGAAATCCATGCACGATATGGATATTCATGAAGGCAGCACGATTCGTGTTCTCCGCAAATTCCACGATTCTCTTATAATTTCTTCTGCAAACCGAAAGATCGTTCTTGGAAATGAAGTTGCAGACAGAATACAGGTATAGTGCTTTATATTTAAATGTGGCGAAATTTACAAGACAAAGGCCGGATAAATGCTGTAACATTCAGCATTTATCCGGCTTATTCTTATCTCTGTTCTATCAGGCATCAGTTCTCCGGCTTAATAATTGTTCTCTGAATTACAAGAAGAAAGAGGCGCAAATAAGGTATACAACTGTAAACATTGTGTTCAAGTGCGTTTAAACCTATAAGCAAAAAAATAAGAGAAACGCTGTAAAATCAACGTTTCTCTCACTTAAAATCATGCCGCAGACCGGAATCGAACCGTTTTAAGCAATCACAAATACTGATAGAAAGGGGCTTTGAGGACTTCATCACGGTTGCGGTGTTCAAAAAGTGTTCAAACGTTTGTCGCATACAAACTAAAAAGTTGTTACTTTCTGCATAGTGTATTTCCTAAAATGATAATTACTACGACATCAACCAAAATAATCCCCAATGCAATATATACAAAAAATGCAGGCAAAATATTTTCAAGCAAGCCCATTGTCAATGCAAGAATTGCTATAATAGACATTCCAATTCCTATTGTTCTGCATAACTTCTTTTCATCATATTTTTCCTTTTCTTCTTTTGAAGCCGTATTATATCCGGAAATAAACCAACTCCCGTGTCCAGAAAGTAAAATAATAGAAAATACAGCAAATATCACAAAGACAATCCACACTATCCAATCAGGACCTGTTGCTAAATCTACTAATTTCATTTATAAGCACCTCCTTAAATACCGATTGAACAAAATCGCTGCGCGATGGCCTGCCAAGGCTGTGGCGCAGTTTTAT